>CALMBS010000290.1 GCA_937860285.1 uncultured Chloroflexota bacterium | reverse complement strand
TCTGCCAGGCAGTGGAGTTCCTTATCGACAACCCCGAGGCCTCGACCGACCAGCTGATAGAGCTGGTGCCGGGGCCGGACTTCCCCACCGGCGGCATCATCATGGGGCGGGAAGAGATCCGCAAGGCCTACACCACCGGCCAGGGGAAGGTGGTGGTCCGCGGCGCCACCGAGGTGGAGGAGATGGCCAAGGGCCGGCACCGCATCGTGATCAGCGAGCTCCCTTACCAGACCAACAAGGCCGAGCTGGTGGAGAGAATCGCCATCATGGTCAAGGACAAGAAGATCGAGGGCATCAGCGACCTGCGGGACGAGTCGGACCGCCAGGGGATGCGGGTGGTCATCGAGCTCCGCAAGGATGCGCAGCCGGAGCGGGTGCTGAACAACCTCTACAAGCACACCGCCCTGCAGTCCACCTTCTTCGTCAACATGCTGGCCCTGGTGGACCGGGAGCCCAGGGTGATAGGGCTCAAGGATGCGGTCCAGTACTACGTCGATTTCCGCAGAGAGGTCATCACCCGCCGTTCGCGGTACGACCTGAAGCAGGCCAGGGACCGGGCCCACATCCTGGAGGGCCTGAAGACCGCCCTGGACCAGCTGGACCTGGTGGTGAGCATCATCCGCAACTCCAAGAGCACCGAGGCGGCCCGCAGCGAGCTGATGGCGCAGCTGTCTCTTTCCCAGATTCAGGCCCAGGCCATCCTCGACCTCCAGTTGAGGCGCCTGGTGGCCATGGAACAGCAGAAGATCATGGACGAGTACACCCAGCTCATCAAGACCATCGGCTACCTGGAAGACCTGCTGGCCAACCCCCGCAAGATACTGCAGGTGGTCAAGCAGGAGACGGAGGAGCTCAGGCTCAAGCACGGCGACAGCCGCCGGACGCAGATCAGCCAGGAAGAGGCGGTGGCCTTCACCGACGAGTCCCTGATATCGCACCAGGAGGTGGTGGTCACCCTCTCCAGCCGGGGCTACATCAAGCGCGTCCCGGTGGACACCTACCGCCTGCAGCACCGCGGCGGCAAGGGTGTGAGGGGCATGACCATGAAGGAGTTCGAGAGCCCGGCGGTCTTCCTCTCCGCCGACACTCATGATACGCTGCTCTTCTTCACCAACCGCGGCCGGGTGTTCTCCCTGAAGTGCTACCGGATCCCGCAGGATACGTCGCGCACGGCCAAGGGAACGCCGCTGGTCAACCTGCTGCCCATCACCACCGAGGAGCAGGTGCTCATCGCGGTGAAGGCCGACTTCACCCCCGGCAACTTCCTGGTCCTGGCCACGCTCAAGGGCCGGATCAAGCGAACGCCCATCGAGAAGTTCGCCGCAGTCAGGAGCCGCGGCCTCATCGCCATGGCGCTGCCCGCGGGGGATGAGCTGGTGGCGGGGAGGCTGGCCAACGAGAATGACGACATCATAATGGTCTCCGAGCAGGGAAAGTCCATCAGGTTCGCCGTGGTCGATGCCCGGGCCATGTCCCGGGCCACCCAGGGCGTAAGGGGCATCCGCCTCAGCTCCGGCGACAAGGTGGTCAGCATGGATATCGTGGACCCCGAGGCTTACCTCCTGACCGTCACCAGCCACGGCCACGGCAAGATGAGCCCCATCAGCTCCTTCCCGGTGCAGCACAGAGGAGGGAAGGGCGTCCTGGCCCACCGGGTAAACGACAAGGTGGGCATCGTGGTGGCGGCCCGGCTCACGACGCCGGACGGCGAGCTGATGTTGATCTCCGATCGCGGGACCATCATCCGCGTCCCCAAGGAGAGCATAGCCCGCCTGGGCCGGAGCACCCAGGGGGTCAGCCTGATGAAGGTTGACGCCGGGACCAGCGTGGTCTCCATCGACTGCCTGGACAAGAGCGACAAGGACAGCGAACCTTCGAAGTGACCTCATGCCTGACGAGGGGAAGCTCGACGAGGGCGCCACTCTGCGAGACGATGCGCTGCAGGGCTTCGGCACTCTGCTTGACATAATCGCCAGGCTCCGGGCCCCTGACGGCTGCCCCTGGGACAGGGAGCAGACCCACGTCTCCCTCAAACCCAACCTTCTGGAGGAGTGCTACGAAGCACTGGAGGCCATCGACGAGGCCGACGACCGGAAGCTGTGCGAGGAGCTGGGCGATATCCTGATGCAGGTGGCCCTGCACTCGCAGCTCGGCCGCGAAGACGGCCGCTTCAGCGTGGGGGACGTGCTGCGGAGCATCAACGCCAAGCTCATCAGGCGCCATCCGCACGTGTTTGGGGACACGAAGGTGGACGGCGCCGGCGAGGTCATCGCCAACTGGGAGGCCATCAAACGGGAGGAGAAGGGCACGGCCTCGGTCCTGGACGGCCTGCCCAGGGGGATGCCGGCCCTGGCCCTGAGCCAGTCCATGCAGCGGCGCGCCGCCCGGGTGGGCTTCGACTGGAAGGAGATCCAGGGCGCGCTGGACAAGCTCAGCGAGGAGGTGCAGGAGCTGCGCCAGTCCGCCACCCACGATGAGCGGGTCAGGGAGTTCGGGGACGTGCTGTTCGCCCTGGTCAACGTGGCCCGGCGGATGAACGTGGAATCGGAAGAGGCCCTGCACATGGCCAGCCGCCGGTTCGAGCGCCGGTTCCGGCAAATGGAGCAGGTCTGTGACCAGCGGGGGACTACACTCGCCAGCCTGCCCCTGGAAGAGCAGGACCGTCTCTGGGAACAGGCCAAGGAGGAGCTGGGAGAGTGACCAGATGGTCGGGGTGAGAGGATTTGAACCTCCGACCTCAGCGTCCCGAACGCTGCGCGCTAAACCGACTGCGCTACACCCCGATA
>CALMBS010000289.1 GCA_937860285.1 uncultured Chloroflexota bacterium | reverse complement strand
CCTGATGCTGAAGGTGAACGGCTCGGGGAAACCGCCCAGGAGGACCGACGCCACCTCGAACTGGTTGAGAGGGTAGATCAGGCGCCGGGGCTCGGGAGGGAAATGCCCCATCCAGCTATAGCAGTCGAGGCTCTCCAGCTTGTGCATCCGCACGGCGCCCACCACCACGGGGTGCGGATTGCCCGACAGGAGGTCCACCTCGTGGCCAAGGTTGACCAGCGCCTTGGACAGGTTGTGGATGTAGATCCCCTGCCCCCCGCCGAAGGGATGCCCCCTATAGGACAATAGGCATATTCTCATCGACTCGTGTCAGCCCCCCCGGTTCCTATCTCCCGCTGACCTTGCTCCGCCTGTCCGCCAAGCGCCGAAAGATTGCCTCCCTCGAAACAGTTAAGCGCGCCCGGACAGATAGCGCGGCACGATAGTATAGCATACTAGCTCCCGTTCAGCCAAACATAAAGACGTTTCGCGCGCGCGGATGGTTCCGGAGGCGACAACCTGCAGCCGGGCGGCGGCCCCGCCGCGCCGGCCCCGGCACCGGCCGGCGCGTGCGGGCCCCACTCGTGCGGGAAGCATTAGCGCACCGGGCGATCCAATGCTATAATCAATCGGTAATTGCGCCATGGCTTACGCTGCTCCATTCGGCTGTCTGCCCGGTGAGAGATGACCTGTTCCCTGGGCGTGGATATCGGCGCCGTCAACGTTAAACTGGCGCTCATCGACGAAGATGCCAGGCTGGTCAGGCTGGACACTGAGAAGGTAACCACCAGTGCCCAGGCCGCTGTGGCTGCCCTTCTATCCAGGATGGAGCGCGAGGTACCCCTGGACCAGGTCACCCGGGCCGCCGTGTCGGGCTCGACTGCGGCCGTGGTCCCTGCTGAGCTCGGCTGGTCCGAGTACAGCAGCTCGCTCTCCATAGCCTCCGGCGTTCTGCACTTCCACCCGGACGCCCGGACCATCATCCAGATAGGCGGCCAGAGCTCCTACGTCGTGGAGCTGGTGGACGGGCTGCGGAAGCCCTGGAGGGTGGCCTCCAATCCGCTGTGCGCCGCCGGCACCGGCATGTTCCTGGAGCAGCAGGCCTACCGCCTGGGGATCACCATGGACGACTTCGCCCGCCTGGCGCTGGAGTACCAGGGACAGCCGCCCCGCATAGCCGCCAGGTGCAGCGTCTTCGCCAAGACGGACCTGATCCACCTGCAGCAGAAGGGGGTCCCTGTCGGGGCCATGCTCTACGCCCTCTGCGGCAGCATCGCCCGCATGGTTGTCTCCCTGAAGAAGGGGGCGTTCCAGGAGCCCATCTACTGCGTGGGCGGCGTGGCGGGCAATGCGGCCATCATCAAGGCCCTGAACGAGGTCATCTCAGCCCGGAACGGCGCACCGGTGAGCATCATAGTGCCTCAGACCCACTTCTACATGGAGGCCGCCGGCGCGGCCCTCCTGGCCCGGGCATCCGGCAGGACCGCCACCGTCACCAGGCTGGCGGAGGCCGAGACCGGTCTGCACTACTTTGAGATGCCCCGGCTGCAGAAAACGGCGCACCAGAAGGACGGGTGGACCCGGCCGCCGATCGAGGAACCATTCACCGGGTACCTGGGGGTGGACGTTGGCTCCACCAGCACCAAGGCGGTCATACTCGACGAATCGGGAACCAGGGTCCTGGCCAAGAGCTACCTCATGACTGCCGGCCGGCCCGTCGACGCGGTGAAAGAGGTCTTCCGCAACCTCCTGCGGGACGTGGGCGAACACGCCCGCATTGCCGGCGTGGGGGTCACCGGATCGGGCCGCTACCTGGTGGGCAGCTTCATCGGGGCCGACCTCATCAAGAACGAGATCACGGCCCAGACCAGGGCGGCGGCGGACCTGGACCCCGAGGCCGACATCATCGAGATCGGCGGGCAGGACTCCAAGCTGGTGATAAAGCGCCACGGCGTGGTGGTCGACTACCAGATGAACAAGGCCTGCGCCGCCGGGACCGGCAGCTTCATCGACGAGCTGGCCGAGCAGATGGGGGTCAGCGTCAAGAACGGCGACTTCGCCCGGCTGGCCTTCGAGGCCCCGAACACCATCGATCTCGGCACCAGGTGCGCCGCCTTCATGACCCAGGCCGTGGCCTCGGCCCAGCAGGGGGGCGTGCCGATCGAGGTCATATCGGCCAGCCTGGCCAACTCCATCGCCGGCAACTATCTCTCGAAGGTGGTGGAGACGCGCAAGCTGGGCGACAAGGTCATCCTGACCGGCGCGGTCTTCTACAACGACGCCGTGGTGTCGGCCTTCCAGCGCGCCCTCGAAGGCAAGTCCATCATCGTGCCGGTGCACAAGGAAGTCAGCGGCGCCATCGGCGCGGCCCTCCTGGCCCGCGAAGCCGGGACCGGCAGCGCTTCCCGCTTCAAGGGCTTCCAGAAGGTGATCGACAGCAATCACAAGCTCTCCACCTTCGTCTGCAAGAGCTGCGACAACAACTGCACCATCAGCCGCCTGGACATCCCCGGCGAGAAGGCCACTTTCTACGGCAGCCGCTGCGACCTCTACGACAGCAACATCGCCACGAAGGAGAGGGTGGAGACGGCCTTCGACGAGAGGGAGAGGCTGCTGTTCGCCGGGTACCGCGAGGGCGGGCCGGGGCGGCCCAGCGTGGGCATCCCCCGGGCGCTCCTGGTCTACGACTACGCCCCGCTGCTCATCGGCTACCTGATCGAGCTGGGCGCCAGGGCGGTGCTCTCCAGCAAGACCACCAAGCACATCACCGAGGAATCGACGGAGCAGGGCTACACCGACAGCTGCTT
>CALMBS010000288.1 GCA_937860285.1 uncultured Chloroflexota bacterium | reverse complement strand
CACCCTCCACCGCCCATGCCATCCATCGTCCCGATGGGCACGGGTCGTTATGTCCATGATAGCACAGGGAGGCCAGCGCGGGGCGGGTGTGGAGCGTGCGGCAGCCGCGGACTGGTGCCGTGCCGCCGAGATCAGGCGGCCTGGCGCGGCACCGGCCAGCCCAGGCCGGGCTCCGCCGGCTCCGGCGGCCGCGGGTTGAAGAAGTACCCGATGCCCTTCTGGCTGACAATGTAGTGGTGGGCGCCGCCCCCCTGGGCCAGCTTCCCCCTCAGGCGGCTGACGGCGGCCTCGAGCACCCGTATGTCGAAGCGCGTGTACTCGTCTCCCCAGACCTCGGTCAGCAGGTGCTCATAGGTCATCACCCGGCCGGCGTGCCTGGCCAGCACGCACAGAAGGCGGCACTCGGTGCGGGGCAGAGAGATCTCCTTGCCGGCCATGGTCACCAGGTTTTGTGAGACGTCGACGACCAGGCCCCCGACGCAGAAAGCCGGCGGGCCTTCCTCGGCCGGCCTCCTGGCACGGCGCAGCACCGCCTTGACCCGGGCCGCCAGCTCCCCGGGGTTGAAGGGCTTGGCCACGTAATCGTCGGCGCCCAGGTTCAGCCCGTGCACGATGTCATTCTCGCCTCCCATGGCGGTCAACATGACAATGGGGATGTCGGAGAACCCCCGGATCTGCTGGCACACCTCAAAACCGCCCATCCCCGGCATCATCACGTCCAGGACCACCAGGGCCGGCGGCTCATCGCGCACCAGGTCCAGCGCCCCGAACCCGTCGGCCACTCCAGTGACCCGAAACCCCTCCAGCTGCAGGCTGGCCTTGACCACCCTGATGACACCCGGGTCATCATCCACCACCAGTATCAATGGCTTCTGGGCCGCGATGTCTGCACCTCCAGCTCCAGCCTACCACGAGAGCGCTAAGCCGGCACCCGCCGTGGTGAGGGGGGGCCGCCCCGCCGGACGGATAGGGGGTTTACCCCTATGTCCTGAACACCGCCACCGCCCGGTCCATCTCCCCGGCCAGCTCCGCCAGAGAATGGGCCGAGGCCAGGGTCTCCTCCACCTGGGCCGACATCTCCTCCACCGACGCCGAGACCTCCTCGGACGCCGCGCTGTTCTCACCCGCCACCCCGGCGGCCGCCTCCACCGACGACGATACTTTGACCGCGGTCTGGGTCATCTGCTCCGTCGCCGTGGCGTTCTCCCCGACCACATGGTCGATCCGGTCTATGGCCTCCACCATGTTCACGGAGAGCCCCTGCAGCTGCTGCGCCGCAGCCGAGATCTGCCTCACCTGGTTTCCTATGTTCTGCGAGCGGCGCAGGATGTCGTCCAGCGCCGCGCCGGCGTCCGCGGCCAGCCGGTACCCCTCCGCCACCTCGGTACTGCCCTGCTGCATGGCGCCGACCGCCTCCCTCACCCCCACCTGTATGCCGCCTATCAGTGCGGCGATCTCCTTCGTCGCCAGCGAGGACCGCTCCGCCAGTTTCCTGACCTCATCCGCCACCACGGCGAACCCCCTGCCCTGCTCCCCGGCCCGGGCGGCCTCGATGGCCGCGTTGAGCGCCAGCAGGTTGGTCTGGGCCGCTATGTCGTCTATGGTGGCCACTATCTGCCCGATCTCCTGGGACCTTGACCCCAGCTCCGTAACCTTCACCGACACCTGGTCCATGGCCCCCCTGACCCGGTCCATCCCGGCCACCGTCTCGTGGGTCTTCTTCGCCCCTTCCTGGGCAGATGCCGCCGTGCTGTCCCACTCCTTCATCCCGGCCTGGGCATTGCCCGCCACCTCTCCGATGGCCGCCGATACCTCTTTCACTATCCGGGAGGCTTCCTCGGTGCACCCGGCCTGCTCCTGCGCCCCGGCCGCTATCTGCGCCACGGCGCTGGAGAGCTGCTCCACGCTGCCGGCCGTTTGCTGCAGCGCGCCCGACTGCTCCAGGGCGCCCTTCGATACCTGAGTCACCGTGGCGGATATCTGCTGCGCCGCCTGGGCCGTCTGCTCCGCCGCCCGGCTGAGCTGGCGGCTGGCCTCGGACACGCTGCCGGACACGCCCTTCACCTTGCCTATCAGGGCCCTCTGCCGCACCACCATCTCCGAGAAGGCGTTCCCCAGGGCGTCCTTCTCGGAACGGGGCCTGACCTCCACCGTCAGGTCGCCGTCGGCCACCCTTCCCGCCGCCCCGGCCGTCTCCCGGAGATAGACGATCACCTTGCCGTAGGCCTCCGCCACCTGCCCCACCTCGTCCCTGGAGATCACCCCGATCTCCTGGTCCACGTCGCCCATGGCCAGCGCCTCGGAGGTCCGCACCAGCGACCGCAGGGGGCGGATCAGCATGAGGTGCACCACCAGGGCAAAGAGGGCCATGGTGACCACCATGATGGCGATCAGCAGGCCCCACGTGGCGTTGCCCAGAGCCGCCACGTCGGCCATCGGGCCCTCGCTGTACACGCCGGTGCCGATGACCCAGCCCCAGGGCTCGAAGGTCTTCACGTACGAGACCTTCTCCCCGGTCTCACTGCTGCCCTCGGCGGCCTGCCACTGGAAGGTGTACCACCCTTCACCCTCCTCCCGGCAGATCTCCACTATGTCCCTGAAGACCAGCGCCCCCTTCTGGTCCCGGTAGCCGCCGACATCCGTGCCGACCAGGTCCGGCCTCATCCGGTCCCCCAGCAGGACTGGCCCCATGTCGTTCACCCAGAAGTAGCCCTGGCTGTCGCCCGCGGTGAAGTTGATGCCGGTGACCGTGGACAGGGCGTACTCCTGCGCCATCTCCCTGGTGTA
>CALMBS010000287.1 GCA_937860285.1 uncultured Chloroflexota bacterium | reverse complement strand
GACTGCTCCATCTCGTCGAGATCGCTCGTGGTCCCGGGCTCGTGCCCCAGCAGCATGTCGATGATGGCCAGAGCCACGTCGGGCTGATGGACCAGCATCAGATGCCCTGAGGCATCGCCCTCAAAGGCCAGGTAGATCCCGATGACCATCTTGTCTGCCCCGCCGACCAGGTCAGGCGCTTCCGTGGCCGGGACCTGCTTGAGGCTGAGAGAGCTCATCCGGATCTCCCGGTTGACCATGGTAGCCAGCCCGGTCATGGCGTTGTCGATCCCCTTCAACGCCAGGCTGCTCCAGAGCTTCATCTCGTCCTTGTTAAGGGTAATGTCCGCGATCCTGTTGTCCATACCTCACCTCTTTCTCACTCACCACGAGCCGGCTGCGCAATCAGAACCAGGTTTCCGTCCTCCATCCCACTCCGTTTCACGCGCGCCATCATCTTGGCGCCGCCATCTAACTCTGTCATGGCGCGGCCATGTCCCTGATTCATGGCGCGGCCATCTTGATCAGGGCCGGAACGTCCAGAATCAGTCCCACCTGCCCGTCACCCAGAATGGTAGCGCCGGCAATGCCCCTGATATCCACCAGGAACTTGCCCAGGGGTTTCACCACGAATTCCTGCTGCTCCATGAGCTCATCGACCACCACACCAATCGACTTGTCGCTGTCCTTGGCTACCACGATGAAGCACTTGTTCTCGCCCTCGGACCGATCGGTCCGCAATCTGGGAGTGCCCTCCAGGGTCACCAGAGGGATGACGTTGTTCCGGAGCCTTATGACATGCTTCCCTCGAATGGTCAGTATCTCCCGCTGCTCGATGAGCAGCGTCTCGGTGACAGACGCGAGGGGCATGACGTAGACCGTGCCGCTGGCCGATACCAGCAGCCCCTGTATCACCGCCAGCGTCAGGGGAAGAACGATCATGAACTTGGTGCCTTCGCCTGGACGGCTCTCCGTCACCACCGATCCGGACAGCTTCTCGATATTGGTCTTGACCACATCCAGCCCGACTCCCCGTCCGGACACGTCGGTGGCGACCTCCTTGGTGGAGAACCCGGGCTTGAAGACCAGGTTGATGGCATCCGACATTGAAATCCGGTTCGCCTCTTCCGGCGAGATGATGCCCTTCTGCACGGCCTTCTTCTTCACCGCATTGACGTCGATCCCCTGGCCATCGTCCTCCATGGAGATGACAATGTGGCCCCCTTCCTGGAAGGCCAACAGCCTGACCAGGGCGATGGGAGGCTTGCCCGCCGTAACCCGGCGCTCGGGGTCTTCCACGCCGTGGTCTACCGCGTTTCGCAGCAGATGGATGAGGGGATCACGTATCTGCTCGATGATGCTGCGATCGAGCTCCGTGTCCAGTCCTTCCATGGTGAACTCGATCTTCTTGCCCTGCCTCTGGGCCAGGTCCCTCACCAGTCGGGGGAAGCTGTTGAAGAGGGTGCCTATGGGCACCATCCTCACCTGCATGATGTCCTGCTGCAGCTCGTTGATGACCTTGATAACGTGGCTGGACGTCTGGCTCAGGTCGCGGACCAGCTCGTCGCCCGCGTACTTGGACTCCAGGACCCGGTTGATCTGGCTGATCCGCGAGCGGTCGATGACCAGCTCCTCCACCATGTTCATCAGGCTGTCCAGGGTCCTCACGTCCACCCTCACGCTCTGCGTGGCATGCTGCGCCCAGCGGTCAGGCGCGGCGTTCGAGAGTACCTGAGGCTCACGCTCCGCCACCGGCACGGCGGTCCTGGCGGGTCCACCGCCATCGGGCGGCCTGGCAGCCGGCAGAGCGGCAGCCGGTTCTCCACCGCCGGCCCGGGCGGACGCGGCCATCTCCGCCGCGCTCTCCAGCCGGGCCACCGCCGGGCCTATATCCGCCAGGCCCTTCTCCGGCGAGACCAGCGACTCCCGCAGGGCTTTCAGGACATCGAGGCCATACAGAAGGGAATCGATGATCTCGGGGCTCACCGATATCCGGCCGCTCCTCACACTGTCCAGCAGGCTCTCCATGGAGTGGGCCAGCTCGGACATGCGGGGATAGCCCAGCATGGCGGACGAGCCCTTCATGGTGTGGGTGGCCCGGAAGATCTCCTGGATGAGATCGGGGTCGTCGGCTTCCGACTCCAGTCTGACCAGGTCTGTATCCAGGAGGGCGATCTGCTCGTCGGCCTCCTCGATGAAGACCTTCAGCTCCTCAGCAGAGACTTCGGCGCTGAAGACCGGCCCGGACCCTTCGTCCGCCTGTCGCTTCTTCCCGGCACTGCTCAACGCTGCATCCTATCCGTGGGTCCCTGACGCCGCCGGCACTCCGGGGACTGCCCCGGCCGGCACCGCGCCCTTGTCTACCCCCAGTGACATCCGCTTCTCGCCGCCAACCAGCAGGCGGCCTATGTCCAGCAGTATGACCAGTTTCGTCTCCAGCTTGGCCACTCCCAGGATGTAGTCCGCTTCGTCCGGCGCCACTATGGACGACGTGGGCTCGATCACGGACACCGGTATCCGCAGCACCTCGCTGACACCGTCCACGA
>CALMBS010000286.1 GCA_937860285.1 uncultured Chloroflexota bacterium | reverse complement strand
GTGGTCAAGACCCAGAGGACCAAGCTGGGCCAGGAGTTCCTGGAGATGATGGAGAAGTCCCCCTACGACCTGGTGACCCAGACCTTCAAGAACCCCAAAGTGAGGGCGGTCTTCCTGTACGCCGCCTGCATGTGGGGGCTCGACCCGACGGAGACCGGGGCCTTCCTGTTCCCCCTGATGATAAACCGCGCCATGCACAAGCAGCAGTGCTACGGCGGCTCCCACAAGCTGGCCAGCCTGTTCGGCAAGGACGTCATCATGAACGGCGGCCTGATACTGGAGAACGCCGAGGTCTCGAAGATCAACATCGACGGCGGCCAGGTCACCGGCGTGGAGCTCTGGGACGGGACCCAGGTGAAGTGCAAGGCGGTGGCCTCGAGCCTGGACCCGCAGACCACCTTCCTCAAGCTGGCGGGTGAGAAGAACATCCCGGCCCAGCTGGCTGAGCGCTGCCACTCCTGGAAGTTCGACAAGTGGAGCCTGTGGACCCTGCACATCGCCACCGAGAAGCCCCTGGTCTACGACGCGGAGGAGCCGGGCATCAACCAGTCGCTGATGAACATCATGGGCTTCGAGAACGAAGACGACGTGATGAAGTTCTTCACCGGCGTCCGGGCCGGGAAGCTGGACCACATCGGCGGCCATGCCACCTGCGAGACGCTGTACGACCCGACGCTGGTGGACATCTCGGGGCACCACGTCTCCAAGTTCCAGTTCCCCGCCCCCTACGACCTGGACGGGAACAAGGACAACTGGGAGAAGAGGAAGAAGGACATCGAGAACAAGGTGCTGGACCTGTGGCTGGGCCACCTCAAGGGCTTCAGCCGGAAGGACATCCTCCTCCAGACCAGCGAGTCCCCGGTGGACATCGAGAGAAGGATCCCCTGCATGGCGCGCGGCGGTATCAAGCACGGCGACTACACCATCCTGCAGATGGGCAATAACCGCCCGGACCAGTCCTGCTCCAGCACCAGGACGCCGGTCGGCGGCCTCTACGTCTGCGGCGCCTCAACCTACCCCGGAGGCATGGTCACCGGAGGGCCCTCCTACATCGCCAGTCAGGCCATCGTGGAGGACATGGGGGCCAAGAAGTGGTGGAAGACTCCCGCCTTCGTCAACAAGTACGTGGACACCTACATCAAGGACTGATCCGGCGCTTCACACAGCCGGAAGGATACCGCGGCGGGCCGGTGGCGACACCGGCCCGCTTCATTCCCCGTCGAGTGGCCCGTCGCCCACCGCAGTTCGTCGGAAACCCGGCGCTCACTTGCCGTACCACTGGCGCATGTTGCTGCCTACGATCCTGATCAGCTGCCTCCGCGGCAGCAGCCGCGCGGCCAGGGTCAGCGTCCAACGGTTCCGCCTCCCCGGTATCCAGCTGGGAGTCCGCCCCAGCATCCTGAGGGCCTCCGCCACCGTCGGCCCCGGTTCATTCAGGGGCGCCAGCGTCGACCGCTCCAGATGCGCCCCGGACCGCTCGAAGCCGGTAGTCCGGGTCGCCCCGGGCATCAGGGCCAGAACGTCCACGCCGCTCCCGCGCAGTTCGTCCCACAGGCTCTCCGCCAGGACCAGGTTGTAGGCCTTGGTGGCAGCGTAGCTGGCCAGGTAGGGCACGCCCTGGGTGGCCGATCCCGAGGACATCATGATGATGCCGCCGCGGCGGCGGGCCAGCATCCCGGCCCCGAACTCCTGCACCAGCATGAGCGGGGCCCGGCAGTTGACGTCGATCATCTTCATCTTGTCCGCCAGGCTCTGCTCGAAGAAGAGCCCCACCGGCAGGTGGGCCGCATTGCTGACCAGCAGGCCGACCTCAACCCCCTCCGTCTCCCGCCGCAGCGTTTCGATGAACTCCTCTCGGGACAGGTCGGTTACCACCACCCTGACCTCCACACCGCTGGCCCGGCGGACCTCGTCCGCCACCCGCACCAGCTCCTCCCCCCGGATATCGACCAGCACCAGGTTCAGCCCCAGCGCGCCGATCTGGCGCGCGTACTCCGTCCCCATCCCCCAGGCCGCACCCGTGACCAGCGCCCAAGGCCCGTACCTGTGTTTGAATGTCCGTGCAGGCAAAGGCGTCATCCTGTCCCCCCTTCCGAAGCCGGCCCGCCCGGGAGACCCGGCCTCACAGGATTTTCGCTCCAGAGTCTCGCGCGCCGGACTCGGTCTGTCAATAGGCTGGCAGCCGCAGGCGCCCGGCGGGCCGAAACTGGTAGAATATGGGCGGCGCCGAAGGCCACCGCAGGGCGGAGCCGGGCCAGGCGGGGCGCGAAGGAGGAACATGGCATCCAGGGACAGGGTGGAGCCTCGGGTGACTGACAAGTGCTTTGGCTGCGGCCAGCTGAACCCGGGAGGGCTGAAGCTCAAGTTCAGCATCGACGGCGACAGCGTCAGCGCGGAGTTCACACCGTCCGCGGCCCATGAGGGCTACCCCGGATACCTCCACGGGGGGATAACCTGCGCCGTGCTGGACGAAGCCATGGGCTGGGCAGCGTACCATCTCTCCTCTGGGGCGCTGGCCGCCACCGCCAGGCTCCAGATCAAGTTCCGGCGCCCCATCTTCATCGGCGAACCGCTCACGGTGAAGGCCTCTATAACGCGCAAGTCCTCCCGCCACCTGTGGACCCAGGCCACCATGAAGAGGAAGGACGGCAAGCTGGCCGCCGAGGCCACCGCCATCATGGTGATCGGCGGACCGGAGTGAACGGGCGCCGCGGGCCGTATTAGCCAGCCGCCGCCGTTTTCTGGTAAAGTAGTAGAAGGTTTGGGCCTGTGGCTCAGAGGGAGAGCGTCTGACTGGCAGTCAGAAGGTCGTGGGTTCGAGTCCCACCAGGTCCATAACCATGAAAGATTATGAAGGATCAAGAATCTGGAAACCATCTTATTTCCTGGAAATGAGCGTCCAGAGAGCTTCTGATTCTTCTGTTCTATACGATGCGGTAACCGATTTTGTCACCACCAAACGACTGGAGCAGAAGTCGGCCAGAACCGTTGGCAACTACCACTACGACCTCCAGACGTTCCTTCAGGTAGTTGGGGCACAGACCCCAA
>CALMBS010000285.1 GCA_937860285.1 uncultured Chloroflexota bacterium | reverse complement strand
GTCCGTCCCATAGCCCGCGCCCACCAGCCTGACGTCCTTCCCGGACACCAGGTCCTCGATCACATGCCCCCCGCCATACAGGAACTCCCCGGGGTAGATCCGGTTGCGCGGGTCGTTGTCCGGCACGGCCGTGGCCCCCAGGAAGAAGTCCACCGCGGCCACCCCGGCGTACGCCGGCACGTCATTGAGGTAGACCGTGCCGGAGAGCTTGATCCGCGGCCTGGCATGCCCCACATTGAAATAGGCCCCCGAGGAGCACATCGGCCCGAAGGTGGCCGTGGTCACCACGTCCACTTCGCGGGCGGCCTTCTCGACGCCCTTCTTCTCCACAATCCCGATCACTTCCTCGGCGGTGGCCACCACCGCCCGGCCCTGGCGTATCTTCTCGTTTATCTCTGCTATCGTCCTGGTCATTCGTGCCTCTCCTCAGAACCGCCCCGGGGCGGTGGCGTTCCAATCATGTTCTCGAGCCTCCTCATCCGGTCTTCCATCTGGCGCTGCTGCTCGACAATGGAACGCATGGCCTCGCTGACCGGATCGGGCAGCTTGCCGTGATCCAGTACAGCGACCGGCTCCTTTCTCTCTTCGACGATCTTTCCCGGCACTCCGACCACCGTCGCCCCCGGCGGCACGGACTTGACTACTACCGAGTTGGCCCCCACCCGCACCCCGTCGCCCAGGGTTATGGGGCCGAGCACGATGGCCGAGGCGCCGATGACCACGTTGTTGCCGATGGTGGGATGCCGTTTTTCCTTCTTCAGGCTGGTCCCGCCCAGCACCACGCCCTGGTATATCAGCACGTCGTCGCCCACCTCGGTCGTCTCTCCGATCACCACGCCCATGCCGTGGTCCACGAAGAACCTCCGGCCGATCGTGGCCCCCGGATGGATCTCGATCCCGGTCACCAGCCGCCCGAAATGCGACAGCATCCGCCCCGGGAGCCGCAGATGGTGGCGCCAGAACCAGTGCGCCAACCGGTAGCACCACAGGGCGTGCAGCCCCGGGTAACAGGTGAGCACCTCCAGCAGGCTCCTGGCGGCCGGGTCCATGCCGAAGACCGTCTGGACGTCTTCCCGCAGTGTCTTGAGAATCTCCCCTACCTCTTTTTCACAATGGACTGCGCCAGCTCCGCCGCCCTCTTCCCGGAGATAAGCATGCCCCCGAATATGGCCCCCATGCGCGGCGAGCCCAGGACGGCATTGGCGGCCATGCCAGTCACGATCAGGCCGGGATACACCTCGATGGTGTTCTTCACCAGGTCCGCCTCGCCCTTCTCCGCCCACATGGACTTCTCACCCACGACGGCCCCGGTGGCGGTCTTGAGCTTCGGGCCCGTCTTCCGGACCAGGATCTGGCACACATCGCAGTCATGGCCGGTGGCATCTATGACCACCCTGGACCTCACGGTGAGCGGGTCCACGTGCATTCTGGCCATGTTCACCGCGGTCCACTGCAGCACCAGGCCGCTGACCCGCCGGTCGCCGCGGATCATGACGTCCTCCACCGTCATCAGGTTGAATATCTTCACGCCGGACCGGATGGCGCCGACGCACAGCGAAGCAATGGACTCCAGGGCATCGGCGGTGTAGTAGCCGCGCCGGTAGAGGGTGGAACGGACGCCGAACTCGTCCAGGATCTCCTTCCCTTCCTTCTGCAGCACGATCCGGTTGAACATCATGCCACCGCCGGTCATCCCGCCGCCCACCCGAAGCTGTCTCTCAAACACCACGGTCCTGATCCCCGCCCTGGCCAGGTAGTGGGCCGCCACCAGGCCGGAGGGCCCGGCCCCAACCACCGCCACCTCCACCTCCATGGAGTCCATGAACTCCTTCATGAAGCTCTCGGTGATGGCCCGCGATATGGTCACTTCATCCATGCCCTGCATCTCCTTCTGTTGTTCCGTCTATCCCTGGAAGAGCCCGGAGCTCAAGTACCTCTCGCCGGTGTCCGGCAGTATGACTACTATCAGCTTCCCCTGGCTCGCCGGCCGGGCCGCCACCTGGAGCGCGGCCCACGCGGCCGCACCCGAGGACATGCCGGCCAGGATACCTTCCTCCCGGGCCAGCCTCCCGGCCGTGGCCCGGGCATCTTCGTCCTTCACCGTCACCACCTCATCTATCAGGTCCACTCTGAGGACCCGTGGCAGGAAACCGGCCCCGATCCCCTGGATCCGGTGCGGTCCCGGCCGGCCGCCGGAAAGCACGGGCGAACCCGCCGGCTCCACGGCCACCGCCCGGAAGCCCGGCTTCCGGGACTTGATGACCTCGGCCACCCCGGTGATGGTCCCGCCGGTCCCCACACCGGCTACCAGCACGTCCACCAGCCCGTCCGTGTCCCTCCATATCTCCTCCGCGGTGGTTTCGCGGTGGGCCTTCGGATTGGCGGGGTTCTGGAACTGCTGCGGCATGAACGAGTTCGGCGTGTCCGCGGCCAGGGCCTGGGCCTTCTTGATGGCCCCCGCCATCCCCTCGATCCCGGGGGTCAGCACTATCTCCGCCCCGAGCGCCTCCAGGAGCTGCCTCCTCTCGATCGACATCGTGTCGGGCATGGTGATGATCAGGTTGTACCCCCTGGCGGCGCAGACGAAGGCCAGCCCGATCCCGGTGTTGCCGCTGGTCGGCTCCACGATGACCGAGTCCTGGTTGATCAGCCCCTCCTTCTCCGCCGCCTGGATCATGGCCAGCCCGATGCGGTCCTTCACGCTGGACAGGGGGTTGAATGCCTCCAGCTTGGCCACCACCGCCCCACCCATTCCCCGGGCCAGGCGGTTCAGCCGCACCAGCGGGGTGTTGCCCACCAGATCGGTGATATCGTTGGCGATCCTCGGCTTGCCTTCCCTCATATCGTGTTCGTCTCCGACTTCGGTGCCCCCTTCGCCCTCTGCCTCTCCACCATGTCCTTCAAGGTCACCGACTCCAGCACGCCCGTCACCGCTGCCTTGATATCTCTCCAGACGTCCCGCGCCGCGCACCGGCCCGAGCGCCCGCACATCCCGGGGTCGTCCACGCACTCGACCGGGGCCACGGACCCTTCCAGCACCTGGATCAC
>CALMBS010000284.1 GCA_937860285.1 uncultured Chloroflexota bacterium | reverse complement strand
GGCATGAGCGAGCCCAATGCCGGCACGGACACCTTCAACGTTCAGTTGAAGGCGGTGGAAGAGGCGGACGGGTTCGTTCTCAACGGTCAGAAGATATGGACCAGCGGCGGCCATAACGCCAAGTACGCTATGTGCTACTGCCGCACGGACCCCAACAAGCACATGGGCCTCAGCGTTTTCATGGTGGACCTGAAGAGCCCGGGGATCACCATGCGCCGCATAGAGCAGGCGACAGGGATACCGGCGTTCGACGAGGTCTTCTTTGACAACGTGAAGGTCCCCAAGGAGAACATGCTGGGGAAGAAGAACGGAGGGTGGGAGATACTGCTCTTCGCCTTCGGCGCCGAGAGGACCTATGGCCTGTTCACCATCTACAACGCCAAGCGGTACCTGGAGCAGATCGTGGAGTGGGCCAAAGCCAGGAAGGACATCGACGGCGTGCCCCTGTCCAGGGACCCCGTCCTTCGCAGCCGGCTGGCCCAGCTGGCCATCGACATCGAGATGGGCATGAACATGGGCCACGAGCTGAACTGGATGGCCACCAGAGGGATGCCGACGGTCAAGCCCAGTGCCCAGATCAAGGTCCACGGCGGCCAGCTCTGCCAGAGACTGGGCAACATCGGTCAGCAGGTGCTGGGCCTCTATGGCCCGCTGAACGAGGAGTCCAAGTGGGTGCAGCTCAGCGGCCGGATCAGGCACACATACATCAGCGCGCTGTCCTTCACCCTGGCCGGCGGCACCACGGAGACATCGAAGAACCACATTGCCGGCAAGACCGGACTGGGATTGCCGAAGCAGGTCTAGACACTGGAATAGCACTCGACGCGGTCATCGCACCGGTGGCCGCGTCGAGGTTCTCACTTGAGGCGGACACTCAGGGCCCCGGCCCTGTCGAGTTTTGAGCTTTTCGTCGCTGGCAGGCGGACGGGAGGACGAGGCGGTGAGCCTCCGCTCCGGCGGCGGGAAGGAGGTTAATGGACTTCAGATTCACTCCCGACGAAGAGGCATTCCACAAAGAGGTTCAGGACTTCATCGACCAGCTGCTGCCCAAAGACTGGATCGGTGTGGACCCCGATGGGCACAATGAACAGGCGGACGAGAATCTTCACCAGTTCGACCTGAAGGGCCGGAAGGCCCTGGCGGCCAAGGGGTGGCTGGGGCTGCACTGGCCGAAGAAGTACGGCGGCCAGGAAGCCCCCATGATGAAGCGCTTTATCCTGGAGCAGGAGCTCATCTATCGGGGCGTGCCCTACTGGGCCATTTCGGCGGCCCTGATGACCGGGGACATGATCCTGCAGTTCGGCACCCCGGAGCAGAAGGAGAGGTTCGTCCCGCCCATTGCCCGCGGAGAGGTGCAATGGTGTGTGGGCATGAGCGAGCCGGACGCCGGCTCGGACCTGGCCAATCTCAAGCTGCGGGCCACCGAAGATGGTGATTTCTACGTGCTCAACGGCCAGAAGACATGGCAGACGGGCGCCTACTACGCCGACTGGTCCATCGTCTATACCAGGACCAGTGCCGATCCGAAGAAGCAGAAAGGCATCACCACCTTCCTGGTGGACCTTAAGAGCCCCGGGATTACCATGCGGCGCATCCCGCAGATGACCGGGCACCCGGCCTTCTGCGAGATCTTCTACGATAATGTCAGGGTGCCCAAGGCGAACATGCTGGGGACCCTCAATGGCGGCTGGCAGGTATGCCTGTTCGGCGTGGCTACGGAGAAGAGCTTCGGCTACTGGCTGATCAACAGCGGCCGCCGCGATCTGGAGCACCTGGTCCGGTACTGCCGGGAGACGAAGGACTACGAAGGCCGGCGCGTCGGTGAGGACCCCCTGTTCCGCAGCCGGCTGGCGCAGCTGGCCATCGAGCTGGAAGTGGGCCGCAATCTGGGCATGAGGCTC
>CALMBS010000283.1 GCA_937860285.1 uncultured Chloroflexota bacterium | reverse complement strand
GTGTGGCAGGGTAGCTCAGAGGTAGAGCAGGGGACTCATAAGCCCTTGGTCAGTGGTTCAAATCCACTCCCTGCTACCAGGTCTCCGTTGTTCGGCTCCGGCACTTCCACGCTGGCGAGTCTCTTGGCAGAAGGGGGGCTTCATGGGTTGGTGGATTGGCGCGTTTCTGGCCTGGCTTGTAGGCGCCGTCTGAATTTTCTCCATGATGGCGGGCGTGTTCCGCGGTAAGATGTCAGGGTCAGACCCCAAGATGCTGCCGGGGTATCTCTTCCACGGAGTGTTTGCCGTGCTGGCCGTATGGCTGTGCCTCAAGGCCCTGGGATGACAGCCCCGGACAACGATGGAATGAGTGACTGGCGCGGAGGTTGGCGATGAAGAAGACGCTTCTGCGGGTGAGCGGCGGCCTGCTCCTGCTCATAGGCATGATATGAGCCGTGGCCATCGTGGGAGGGGTCTTCTCCCGGAAGGATGGATTCACCGGCGTCAACGACCTCTGGGGCGCCTTCGCGTTCCACGCGGTGTGCATGGGACTGGGCGCGGCCTTGCTCGCCTGGGCGCACTCCAGGCGGCCGGCAGTCAAGGCTTCAGACGAGAAGGCAAAGTGACAGCCTTCGCCCGCGACGGCGCCGGTGTGGTATAATAGGCCATTGACAACTGAATAGGCGATAAACAGAGTCCACGGGTTTCCGCTCAACGGTTACAGGTACTAGAGACAAACAAATGAGCCGATTTGAGCACTCAAGCGGACTCTTTTTTGTTGCCCGGCCGGGTCACGGCAGGGCCGGGCAGTATCTCCTGAACTCCTCTCGCGACAGGCCGGGCCTGCGCCTGATCAGCTCTACCGACTTCAACATCGTGGACTCCTTCCTCGACTCGGGCTTGATTCACCGGGAGGACTCACAGCCTGAGTGTATTGGCTTTCGGCGGGAGGCACAACGACCGGTCCTGGCTGTAGAATGGTCAGGCCATGAGAGAGAAGCATCCCAGGATAGCCAGGGAGAAGAAGACCGTCGCGGCCATGATAGACATCTACTGCCGCGACCAGCATGGAAGCAACGCCCTATGCGCTGAGTGCGGTGAGCTTCTGGCCTACGCCAGCAAGCGTCTCGAGGAATGCCCGTTCCAGGAAGGCAAGACGACCTGCGCCAGGTGCCCGGTCCACTGCTACACGCCCGCCACGAGAGGCAGGATCAAGACCGTCATGCGCTACTCCGGGCCTCTGATGCTTCGCCGGCACCCCATCCTGGCAATACGTCACCTGATGGACCGGTCGAGGAAGAAGCCAGTTGGCCCGCGCCGGAGAGACGCCTGTTGACTTCCAGCGCTTGATTGGCCGGGCACAAAGTGGAGGGGCGGGCGGAGATGCCCGCCCTCCAGCGTTCCAGTCTCGTCTGGCCCCGCCGTCCGTGTGGCCGCCTGCTCAAGAGGCACCGGCCAACCTACTTCTTGCTTTCGGAAGGCTTGACCCTGATCTCGATCTGCTGCTTCTTCTTCTCCTCTGCCTTCGGCAGGGTCACCGTGAGGACGCCGTTTTCATATTCACTCTCTATCTTGCCGGTGTCCACCGTGTCGGGAAGGCGCAGCGCCCGGTAGAACGAACCCGTGGGCCGCTCCTGCAGCAGGTAGGTAACGTCGGGACTTTCGGTCTCGGGCTTCCTCTCTGCCCTCAGGGTCAGGACATTGTCTTCCACGGTGACCCGGATGCCTTCCGGCTTGACCCCCGGAACTGAGGCCTTCACCACAATGTCGTCCTTCTTCTGGATCACATCCAGCAGTATGTTCCAGTCTTCATTCCCATCCCGATAGCCCGGACTGCCTCTCCAGAACCGGTTCATCATGTCCTCCATCTGCCTTACGTCTCTGAATGGGTCCCACCGCTGCATAACCATGTCAACACCTCCTCATTTGTCACTGGTCTCGGCCCTGGTTGACTCGCGACATTAGCACTCTTGGCCTTCGACTGCTAATTCTATATGGTATTGTCCGGTGGTTCCCTCGTCAATACCCCGCCTGTTAGAAACACGCTAGAGAACACCCGGAGGGCCGTGGGATCATGCGCATCATGGTCACCGTGGAGAACCAGAAGAGGGAGGAGACACCGGAGCACGAGGCCGCCGTCGTGGTCGCCAGGAAGCAGAAGCGCTAGACCGCCATCTCAGGAGAACCGGGCTATCTGCTCGGTCAGGAAGCGGGCGACCT
This sequence comes from uncultured Chloroflexota bacterium, assembly GCA_937860285.1. Taxonomy (GTDB): domain Bacteria; phylum Chloroflexota; class Dehalococcoidia; order UBA2247; family RBG-13-53-26; genus JAFGCL01. Next base: position 11,682 of record CALMBS010000283.1, on the reverse strand, counting down.
GGCCGGCAGCGAAGGGGTCGTTGTCCTGGTTGCGCGGCCAGTCCCTCATCTTCCGGTGCAGCACGGCGTACCGGTCCTGGACCTCGCGGCCGACGGGTCCGGCGCCTTCCACGACTGAATGCAGCCTGAAGAACTCCGCCAGCTCCGCCCGGGGGTAGTCGTTGGGGGGTATGCCGTGCATGGCCAGCACGATTACCGTCTTCATGTTGGGAAGAGCCTCCCGGTTCGCCACCGGTGGTACCAGGCGAAGGCGCTGATGGCGCTGGCGGCCTGGCTGAAGGCCGGATACAGGGGAACGCCCGCCGCGGCGCAGCGCTGGCGGAAGGCATTGAAGTGCGCCATGCTGTCCGGATGGGCGGTGTGGGGCCGCACGATGGCCAGCGGCACGCCCCCCAGTCGCTCCTGGCCCTGCAGGACGGCCTCACCGGTGGCCTCCCAGACGGACGGGCGTTGCAGGGCGTGGGAGACGTCCAGCGGCATCTGCACCAGGAGCAGGTCGACCTCACCGCTGCCGGCAATCACGCTCATGGCATTGACCAACTGCGACGGCATGGTGATCACCGGTGAGTCCACCGGGTTGCCCACGCTGGCCCCCGGGGCCAGGCGGAATCCCGCCAGCTCCTCCTTGAGCCGGAGGGAGAACTGGGGTACGGAGAGCCCCAGCCGCTCGCAGGTGTCCGTGCCCAGGACGCTGGCGCCACCACCCCAGCCAATGATGCCGGCCCGTGTTCCCGGCGGCGGCTTCATGTAGAGCGCCGTTTCCACCAGGTCCAGCATGTGGTCCAGGCTGTGGGCCTGCATGGCCCCCGCCTGCCGGCAGAGCCCGTTCCAGATGTCGGCCGGACTCCCCAGGGAACCGGTGTGGGACCTGGCGGCCCTCTGGCCGGCCTCCGTCAGGCCGGCCTTGAGCACGATGACCGGCTTGGCGGCCGCAGCCCCGGCCAGGGCCTTGAAGAACCTGGGCCCGCTCCGCGTCCCCTCGATGTAGGCGGCGATGACCCTGGTGTCCGGGTCCCCGGCGAAGTACTCCAGCAGGTCGGCCTCGTTGATGTCAGCCGCATTCCCATAGCTGATGACCTTGCTGAACCTTATGCCCCGATCATCCCCCATGAACTTGAGGACATTCGAGTTGCCTCCGCTCTGGCACAGAACACCGACCGGGCCCGCCTCCTGGCTGTGGCCCGGCTGGTATGACAGACCGGTGCTGGGGCAGTGTATGCCCATGCAGTTCGGCCCGAGAAGCCGGATGCCGGCTTCTCGGGCCAGGAGAGCCAGTCGCCTCTCCGTTTCGTAATCGTGCCCGTCGGCCTCGCTGTAGCCCGCGGTGAACATGGACATGCTCCTGACCCCTTTGGCAGAGCATTCCCCTATCAGCCGCGGCACGCCGGAAGCCGGAATGCAGCAGATCACGTGGTCCACCGGGCCCGGCACGCTCCCTACGTCGGGGTAGCAGTCCAGGCCCATGATCTGACACGCCCTGGGGTTGACGGGATAGATTCCGCCCTTGTAGCCCGACTCCAGCAGAGCGTGTACAAAGACAGAGCCCCCGGCCAGGTTGGCGGGGTCGCTCGGCGCCCCCACGATGGCAATCGATCTGGGATGGAAGAGAAACTCCAGGTCTGGCACGGTTCCCGCTCCTGGCCGGCCCTTGCCGGTTAGTCCTCGATCCGGAATTCCCACTGGCAGTGCACCTCCTCGCCGCTCCGCCTGGGCGGCACCTTCAGCGGGATGGCCTTCATCTTCGGGTTGACCGTCCGCGCTCTCAACGAGTAGTTCTTGGCTTCCTGGATCTGGCAGATGCGGCGCTCCCTGCCCTGTCCCTCCCTCTCCAAGGCCAGGAGTGAGGGGCAGCGGGTCACCGTCCATATGCCGCGCTTCGGGCTCAGCAGCTCGAAATGATGCTCCAGGTTCCAGGAATGGGGGCTCATCTGCAGGGACTTGAACATGGCGGTCACGTCACCGCTCCGGGCATTGAAGAGATCGCAGGTCATCTGCACGTCGTGGACCTCCATCTGGTCCCAGACCGCCATGTCGCAGGCCAGGGCCAGGTCGTCGTCCGCGCGGTCCTTCACGGCCAGATACCAGATCCCGTCCAGCTTCCTGATGTAGTTGGCGTAGGCTTTCAGGGCCTTCAACAGGACGTCTTTGGAGAAGTCCCGGTAGGCCAACCCCGCTTCGAATTCTCCGCTGTAGTCAGATCTCTCGCTCACGCAGTCTCCTTGTCAGCCGGCAATAGCCGCAGTTCACTGAATCCAGTTACATGGTACCACGTGCGGGCCGCGCCGGCAGCGGCCGATGCTCCCGCACGGCGGGCCGGTTGGCCAACAGGAGACCCGGATCAGCGGGCCTGGGTAGTCCCGGGGCTGGCATCCGATCCGGCGCCGGTGGAGGGCGGTACCACCCGGTCTCCCGGGTGCCAGGCCGGTGGCGCACTCCTCGGGGAGTACTGTCTGGCAACGTGCTTCTGGAAGATGTCGTAGGTCAGCAGGGGCCAGACCAGGTCGTAACCGTAGGGGAACTTGTTGTCCACCAGGGCATTGAAGTCCTTCTGGCTGATGAAGCCGGGCCGGTCAATGGAGTGGACCATATCCCTCAGCATACCGGTCATCATCCAGGACTGGAAGTCCCTCCAGAACCCCGAGGACCCCTTCCGCTGATGGACGATCTCGTCCAGTGACTTGAGCCGGAGTATACCCTTCGGAATCGGCTTCACCTCGTGGCCTTGCCTGTACCTGGCCTCCGGAGAGACGCTCTTGGCCAGCCGCACCACATCCTGGTCGAAGTAGAACGGTATCAGCACCTGATTGGAAGCGGCGAAGAGGGACTCGAAGGCGGTGGCCGGGCCGTAACCCTGGGTAACCATGTCGATGTCGTGCAGGTGCTCCACCAGCGTGTGGCTGGTCAGGGCCTCTTCGGCCAGGCCCTGCCGGTACTCCAGGCAGCGCAGGACGGCTTCATCACCCAGGAAGTGGCGCAGGGTCTCAAAGCTGGTGTACGGCACGGCCACCCTGTTGAGCGGATCGAAGAGGTCCGGAGGCGTGCGCAGGCACCGGTAGGTGCTGGCCATGAAGAGGTACCGGGAAACGTCCAGCAGCCCTCCCAGCTTCTTCCTGAAGATGGGGGTCCCGAACAGCCTCCACGACTCTCCGAAGGCATAGTGGAGCGTGTCCAGGTTGGCGACGCACTCCTCCACGTCCTCCCCCTGCAGCACGTCGGCCCCCTGACCGGCGAAGACATAGTGCCGGGCGGGATCGTTGGCAGCCAGGTGCTCGGCCACGACCAGGTGGCCGGGGTCGTTCTCGGCGATGATCATGGGCTGCGCCAGGGTCTCAATGGTCCTCACCAGGAGGTCCGGGTAGCCCCCGTTCGGCACCTCCACAAACGTGTGCCTGGTGCCCAGCCGCTCGCTGGCCTGCCTGGCGTAGTTGATCTCGAACTGGAAGCCCCTGGCCTCGAAGGTGAAGCTGAAGGACGAGCCGGCCTCGTCCCCCGGCGCCTGCTGCCGGATCAGCAGCTGAATGAGCGAGGAGTCCACCCCGCCCGAAAGCGTGTTGGCCACCCGGCCCTTCCTTCGCTCGATCTCCCGCACGTATGAGCCCATGATGGCAGAGAGCTTCTGGAAGTACTCCTCGTAGACGGTGCTGTCCAGGTGATCATAGGCCGGCTTCTCCGCCGGACCGTACATGTCGCGCGAGCGCCTCACCTCCAGGGCGTTGTCATGCCAGGTGATGATCTCGCCGGGGAACATGCGGGACACGTCCTTGAAGTAGGTCATGGGGCCGGGGAGTATTCGGAACATAAGATGCAGGGGGACCGCGGCCTCGTTGGGCACGACACCATCGGCCAGCCGCAGCAGGACGCGCAGGTCGGTGCTGCACAGGACCCCGCCCTCCCAGGGCATGTAGTACACCTGGGAGGTAGCCAGGAATGTCATGAAGATGGTGAAGCGGGGCTCGCGCCTGTGGAACCTGACCAGGTAGCCGTTTCCGGAGACGGAGCCGTTCTGGAAGTCGTGGGGAGTGAGCCTCCGTTCCATGCCGGCATCGATGTGGAGCGGCGCCCCGTCCGGCGAGCGGAGGAACCCCAGCTTGAGGAAGGCGGACTCCTCGGTGTCCTGGATTCCTGCGTGAGTGGTGTAGTAGAAGCCGGAGTCCCCGTTCGGATAGGAGATGACCGCCGGGGCCACACCCAGCCGGCTGGAGACATGGGCCATCAGCCACTCTCGGCCCCTGGGAGTCATCCCAAAAAGGGTGAACAGGCCCGTATCCGTGGTCGAATTCTGCATGAATGCCTCCTACCCCGTGACGTCACCGTCACCGGCTGTGGCGCGATCGGCCTCTAACACCGAAGGTAGTACAGAGGCTTTTCCGGTGTGTCTCAGGCAGACGCACCGGAGTCACAAAATGGTCACGAGCGGTGGCCGCCGCATCCGTCCGCCCCGCTTGGCTCGCCGGGGCCTGTTGTGCTATAAACGATTGGCGCCCGGCGACAAGCCGGGCCGCCCCCCATGGCTGACGGTACAACCACGTAAGGAGGGCCGGATCTTATGGCAGCTAACGTACACTGGATATCATGCGGATCAGAGAGCCTGCATATCATTGGCACCTGCCCCAACTGCTACGCCACCAATGCCGGCTTGATTCTGGGCACCACGAGCACGGGCTATTCCGGGCGGATCACGGCCACGTGCGTTGAGTGCGGGATGATCGTGGACTACTACGTGGACTCCACCATACAGAAGATCTGGAAGATGGACCCTGTGGAGTCCCGGAAAGTGAACTACAGCCAGTAGCCGGTAGCCCGCACCACGGCCCAGACATGCCGGCCGCGGAGACCGGGCACCCTCCCCGCGGAACGGCTGTCGCAGTTGATGGGCCGTCAAAACGGGAGCTGGGAGTAGATCCCACGTGCGCCTGCGGCATCTTCTTCCGCCTGGATTGCCTCCAACCGGCGGCGGTTGGACCGGAGTTCCTTGACGTTCTCTCCCGGTCTGATACAATAGAATCCTTCTCGGGTGATCGAACCAGAGTGATTCTATGTTCGCCGAGCAAAGGGATAGGGTGACAATCCAACTGCATTCGCTCGGGTCGTGAGTCGAGAGGTCGCCAGGCCTCGCATTTGAGGGAACATAGAACGCTGGAGAGGTCACCCGAGACTTATCGCTCCCACCTCACTCCGGTTTACAACGGCCGCCCTTGAAGCTAGAATAGAAACGTTCCACGGGCGGTTGGCTCAGTGGTTAGAGCGCCTGCTTCACACGCAGGAGGTCACAGGTTCAAATCCTGTACTGCCCACCATTGACCCCCTTCCGATTGGCAACGTCGGGCATAATTGATAGAATAGAGGCTGCCCTGAGTGTGCACGGCCAGGGACGGGCCCTGGCCACCCGGCGGGCCGAGGTGGCGGAATGGCAGACGCGCTACGTTCAGGGCGTAGTGTTCGAAAGGACATGTGGGTTCAACTCCCACCCTCGGCACCAAGCAACAGGCGCCTGTAGCTCAGTTGGATTAGAGCGTAGCCCTGCGGAGGCTAAGGTCGTGGGTTCGAGCCCCCCCAGGCGCGCCAGTGGGCGGTTAGCTCAGCGGTTTAGAGCGTCTGTCTTACACACAGAAGGCCACAGGTTCAAATCCTGTACTGCCCACCATCTGCGCCTGCCCGCATGACTCCGCAGACTGTCCGGACACCCCCTCCAGCAGACGCCACGACTTGCCACCCGTGGTAGAATCCTGTTCAGCCGCGGCATCTTTTCATAATTCACCGCCCACGACTGGAGAGTACGTCATGACCAAGAAGGGGAAGCGCACCGCTTTGCTTCAGTACCACGAACGCATCGCCGAGCTGGAACGGGAGAACGAGGCACTCAGGGCCGCCATGGCCCACGGCGGCCAGGGCAGGGCAGCGCCCCGGGAGGACCGGGAGCCCTCCGGGAGGCCGGCCGGTTCCGACTCCGATGCCTTCACTATCTGTGACGCGCAGCTCACCGTGATCGACGTCGACGAGGACGCCCTGCGCTACTTCGGCCCGGGGCTCCGCCGGGAGGACGTTGTCGGGAAGAACCTGGCCGGACTGGTTCGGGACACGGAGCGCTGCGGCCACTATCGCCGGGTGATGAAGACGGGGGAGAGGTTCGCCGCCGAGGAATCGGTGGCCCTGCCGGGCGGCGGGGAGGTCCAGGTGGTGACGCGGGCCTTCCGGGTCGGCGACAGGCTGGCCATTCTCACCTCCGACATCACCGCCCAGAGGCAGGCAGAGGCGGCCCTTCGGACATCAGACAAGATCAGTCGGGCCATTCAGGACAACATCAACGAGGGGGTGGTAGTCATCCAGGACGGGCTCATCAAGCTGGCCAGGTTCCGGGGCGGGCCCTCCATCCGGGCCACCAGCGACGATATGATGGGCAGACCGTTCCTGGACGCGGTGCACCCCGACGATCACCAGATGGTACTCGACCATTACACCAGGCGCCAGAAGGGGGAGGAAGCCCCCCGCAGGTACCAGCTCCGGTTCCTCGACACCGATGGCGGCGTCCACTGGATCGAGGTCCGCGCCACTCTGCTGGACTGGGACGGCCGCCCGGCTACCCTGGTTCTGCTGACCCAGGTGGACGACCGCCGGAACACCGAGCTGGCCCTCAAGGCATCCGAAGAGAAGTACCGGCTGCTGATCGAGAAGACCAACGACGTCATCTGGACAGCCGATCTCGATCTCAACCTAACCTATGTCAGTCCTTCAGTGGAGAGGGCTCTCGGCTTCACCCCGGAAGAGCATCTCAAAAGAGATCTCTCCGAGCAGCTCACCCCCGATTCCCTGGCCCGGGCCCACGAGGTGCTCCAGAAGCACCTCGAAATGGAGCGCCATGGCCGGGCTGACCCGGAGCAGACGCTGCGGATCGAGCTGGACTACTACCGCAGGGACGGGTCCACGGTCTCCATGGAGCAGCACATCAGCGGCCTGCGCGACGCCAGCGGGACCCTCACCGGCATCCACGGCGTTGCCCGCGACATCAGCCGGCAGAAGCAAGCCCAGGAAGCGCTGGAGGAGAGCGAGGCCAAGTACCGGGCCCTGGCCGAGGAATCGATACAGGGGCTGGTGCTGGCCCAAGGCCAGCCGCTCCGCATCCTCTACTGCAACTCAGCCCTCGCCCGGATGCTCGGGTATGCCAGCCAGGAAATCGAGGCCATGACGGCGAACCAGTACGCGGGGCTGATCCACCCCGAAGACCGGGAAATGCTCCTGAAGCACTACCGGGACCGCCTGAGCGGTGCGGAGGTAGAGCCGCGCCTCCAGTACCGCGGCGTGCGCCGGGACGGCCAGGTGGTCTGGATCGAGATGGCCTCTGCTCTGGTCCAGTATGAGGGGGCGGTGGCCGTGCAGGCCTCCCTCATCGACATTACCGAGAGAAAACAGGCAGAGGAGACTCTGCGGGCCTCGGAAGAGAGGTACCGCCGCCTGGTGGAGCATGCCAACGAGGGTATTGCCGTTCTTCAGGACGGCGTGATGAAGTACGTCAACCCCCGGCTGGCGGCGGTGGCCGGCTGCACCGCCGAGGAGATGCTCAACCGGTCCTTCCTGGATTTCACCCACCCCGATGACCGGCAGATGGCCGTAGACAACTACGTCCGCCGGCAGAGGGGAGAGAGCCCCCCTGGGAGGTACCAGTTCCGGTTCCTCCGAGGGGACGGGAGCACGGGCTGGGCGGAGATGAGCGCCACCCTGCTGGAGTGGGACGGCCGGACGGCCAACCTGGCCATGATCAATGATGTCAGCGAGAGGGTGATGACCGAGCGGGCGCTGGCGGAGAGCGAGGCCAAGTACCGGAACCTCTTCGATCAGACGATGATGGGAACGGCGGTGGTGGACGTGGCGACGGGCAAGGTCGTGCTGGCCAACGGCGCCATGGCCAGGATCTACGGCTTCGGCCCGGCGGCCGACATGGTCGGCGTCGACCTCCTCCAATACGCTTCCCCGGAGGAACGGAAGCGGGCGGCCCGGATGATGGCCCGGGGCGGCGTCTATTCCGGAAAACAGGAAGGCCTCACCATGAAGACGGGGACCCGGGACGGCCGCACCATATGGGTCACCGGTTCGGCCACCGAGTTCGAACACGAAGGCCGGCTCTCCATGCTCGTGTGCGTGGTGGACACTACCGCCGCCAAGGAGATGGAGGACAGGCTGCATGAGTCGGAGGAGAAGTACCGCCTGCTGGTGGACAATGCCAACCAGGGGACCATCGTGGTCCAGGATGAGCTGGTGGCCTTCGCCAACCCCAAGCTGGCGGAGATGACCGGATACGCCATGGACGAGCTGGTGGCCAGTCCCTTCCTCGACCTCCTGCATCCCGATGAGCGGGAGACGGTCAGGGGATACTACCTGAAAAGGATCAAAGGCCAGGATGTCCCCAGCGTCTATCCCGCCAGGCTGCTGGACAGGGAGGGCCGGACCATATGGGCGGAGATTAACGCCGTGCACATCGGCTGGCAGGGCAGGCCGGCCGTGCTGGCCCTGTTGACGGACATCACCGAGCGCCGCCAGGCCCAGGAGGCCCTGGCGGCCAGCGAGGCCAAGTACCGCGACCTCTTCGAGCACACGCTGCTGGGTATGGAGGTGATAGATTCCGGAACGGGCAGGGTGGTTCTGGCCAACCGTTCCCTGGCCCGGATGTTCGGGTTCAAGTCCGCCGCGGACATGGTCGGGATCGACAGCATGGCCCATGTACGGCCGGAAGACCGGGAGTCGGTGGCCAGGGAGATCGTCCAGGTGATGCAGGACCCCTCATGGGACAGGGTGGCCACCATCCGGGCCATCACGGCGGACGGCCGCCTGATCTGGGTCACCGGTATGGCCACGCAGTTCGAGTATGAGAGCCAGCCGGCCATGCTGCTCTCGCTGCTGGATGCCACCGCCGCCAAGGAGGCCGAGGTCAAGCTGCAGGAGAGGGAAGAGCAGTACCGCCTCCTGGTGGACAACGCCACGGAGGCCATCGCCGTTCTGCAGGACGGGCGCATCCGCTTTGGCAACCACAAATTCGTCCAGGTCTCGGGGTACTCGCCGGAGGAGTTCCTCAAGGCACCCTCGTTCCTGGATTTCGTCTACCCCGAAGACCGTGCGAGGCTGGCAGACTACTACGTCAGGAGGCTCTCGGGCCACGACGTGCCCGACACCTACCAGTTCCGGTTCGTGAACAAGGCCGGTGAGATCGGCTGGACGGAGGTGAACGTGACCCTGGTCCCCTGGGAGGGCCAGCCGGCCACCCTGTGCCTCATGGACATCATCACCGAGCGCAAGGAGGCCGAGCAGTCCCTGCGGGCCAGCGAGGAGAAGTACCGTCTCCTGACAGAGAAGATGAACGATGTCATCTGGACCATGGACATGGACTACCGCCTCACCTACCTGAGTCCGTCGGCGGAGAAGCTGTTCGGCTATGCGCCCGAGGAGCTCGTGGGGCTGTCGGCCGAGCTGCAGGTGACCCCGGAGTCCTTCGCCCTGGCCAGACGCCTCCTGGAGGAGCAACTGGTCCTGGAGCAGGACCCGGACGCCGATCCCCAGCGGACCGCAAGGTTCGAGGCGGAGTACCTCCGCAAGGATGGCTCCACCGTATGGATGGATGTGGTGGTCAGCGGCCTGCGTGATGCGTCCGGAACCCTCATCGCGGTCCACGGGGTCTCGCGCGATATCGACGAGCGCCGCAGAACCCAGAAGGCCCTGAGGGAAAGCGAGCGGCGCTATCGCTTGCTGGCCGCGAACGCCACGGACATCATCTGGACCACCGACACCGGCCTCAAGGTCACCTACGTCAGCCCCTCTGTCAGCAGGCTGATGGGATATGCCGTCGAGGATGTCCTGGATGGACCCCTGGACAGGCTGCTCACGCCTACCTCGGTGGCTCTCATGAACCAGGTGCACGACGGCTGCCGGGCGGAGGAGGAGCGGGCGCCGGGAAGCGCAAAGGAGCGCGTGCTGGAAGTGGAGATGGTGCGCCGGGACGGCTCGATACTCTGGATGGAGGCTGCGGTCAACGTCTTCCGCGACGGCGGAGGACGCTTCGCCGGGTTGCAGGGGGCATGCCGGGACATCTCGGAGCGACGCAGGGCAGAAGAGACTCTGCGGGCCTCGGAGGAGAGAAACCGCATGCTGGTGGATAATGCCAATGAGGCGGTCACGGTGCTCCAAAACGGGTTGATCGTGTTCGGGAATCCCAAACTCGACGCGGTCTCCGGGTACACCTCGGCCGAGCTTCGGCGCAAACCCTTCCTGGAGCTGGTGCACCCCGACGACCGCGAAATGGTCATGAACGCCTTCTACCGCACCCAGGAGGAGGACATCCCCAGCAGGCTCGAGTTCCGGGTCCGGGACAGGGCTGGCGACACCCGGTGGGTGCAGCTCAACGCCGCCCTGATCCTCTGGGAGGGCAGCCTGGCGGTACTGGCCCTGTTCGCCGACATTACCGAGCGCAAGGAGGCCGAAGAGGCCCGGCGCCTCAGCGAAGACCGGTTCCGCATCATCTTCGAGAAGTCCCCGATCGGGGCCATCGTGTATGACGCCGACGGCAAGGCCACCGACGTGAACGAGGCGTGCACCGTGATATTTGGACTCGCCGACCGGCAGTCCATCAAGAGCGTGTCCCTCTTTGATGACCCCTACATCACCGACGGGGCGAAGGAGAAGCTGCGGGCCGGAAGGGCCATCGTCGCCGAGGCCCCCATCGACCTGGACTGGGCCAGGGAACTGGGCCAGTACCAGGTTGGCCGGTCGGGGATAGCCCATATACGCCTGATCCTGACGCCGCTGGGCCGTGCAGGTGAGCGACCCGGCGTCGGCTTCCTGGGCCTGGTAGAGGACATCACCGAGCGCCAGAAGGCGGAGGCGGAGCTGCGCCACAGCGAGGAAAGGCTGTCGCTGGCCCTGGAGGCGGCCAGCGCCGGCATGTTCGACTGGAACATGATCACCGGGGAGATGCACTTCAGCGACCGCTTCTACACCATGCTGGGGTACTATCCCGGCGAGTTCCCGGCCACCTACGAGTCCTTTGAGTCCCTGTGGCACCCGGATGAAAGGCAGGCCATGGCGCGCATCATCGATCAGTACCGAAGCAATCGCACCGATCACCACGAGATCGAGATGCGGCTCCGGGGGAAGTCGGGGGAGTGGCGCTGGGTGGCCAGCCACGGGCGCATGGTGCTCTCGTGGGGACAGGAAATGAAGCCCTCGCGGCTGGTGGGGGCCCAGTTCGACATCACTCAGCGCAAGGAGATGGAAGAGCAGATCCTCCGGGCCCACGCGGAGCTGGAGGCCCGGGTGGAACAGCGTACCGCCGAGCTCAAGGAGGCCAACCGGCTGCTCATCGACGAGGTCCGCCAGCGGCAGCAGGCCCAGAAGAGGCTGCAGGAGAGCGAGTCCAAGTACCGCGAGCTGGTGGAGAATGCCAACAGCATCATCATGGAGCTGGATACCAGGGGGCGGGTGACCTTCTTCAACCGGTTCGCCGAGGAGTTCTACGGTTTCAAGGAGGCCGAGATCATCGGCCGCCACGTCGTGGGCACCATCGCCCCGCCGGTCGACTCCGCCGGAAAGGACATGAAGGCCCAGACCAGGGACCTGGTCAAACACCCGGAGGGGTACTTCGTCACGGAGAACGAAGGCATGCGGCGCAACGGCGAGCGGGTCTGGATCAGCTGGACCAAC
>CALMBS010000282.1 GCA_937860285.1 uncultured Chloroflexota bacterium | reverse complement strand
AAGGTCACCTGCCTGAAGAAGCCGCCGCGCCAGGGCCCGGACGACGTCTTCTGCCAGTTCGAATACAGGATAGAGTGAAGGCCTCGGCCGGGGCTTTGACATCCTGGCCCCCGCGCAGATATGATCAGCCTGTGGCGCCCGGCAGCGCATCGCTGCACTCCAGCGCCCAGGGGGGATCATGAAGACAGCTGCCATGACTCGTGTCTTGCCGCACCTTTCCGCCGTTGCCAGCACCCTGGAGAACGACGAGGTCAGGGATTGGAAGAGGCAGGGTGGTCGGGTGATGGGCTACCTGTGCTCCACCATCCCGGAGGAGATGTTCACCGCCGCCGGCCTGATGCCCTTCCGGCTGCGCGGCACCGGCAGTACCAGCACGGAGAAGGCGGACGTCTACTTCTCCAGCATCAACTGCAGCTTCCCCCGCCACTGCTTCAACCAGGTCCTCTCCGGGGAGTACGCCTTCCTGGATGGCCTGGTCCTGGGGAACAGCTGCGACAACGTCCGCCGCATCTACGACCACTGGACGCGCCAGCGTATCACCCCCTTCGTCCACTTCATGGGCCTGCCGCGGAGGACGGAGGAGGCGCAGGTGGCCTGGTACCATAACGAGATGCTGGGCCTCAAGAGCAGCCTGGAGTGGCACTTTGGGGTGGAGATCACGGCCGATCGACTGCGGGAAGCCATCCGGGTGCACAACGAGTCCAGGCGGCTGCAGAGGGAGCTCTACGGGCTGCGGAAGGCCGGGGCCCCGCCCATCACCGGGGCCGAGACCCTGGCCGTGACCGTGGCCGGGACCGCCCTGCCCCGCTCCCGGTTCAACGAGTACCTCAGGGTCCTTCTGGAGGAGCTGCGCCGGGCCCCGGGGCACAGCGGCCACCGGGCCCGCCTTATGCTCATCGGCGGGATACTCGATGACCCGGCGTACCTGGAGGTGATCGAGCAGCGTGGCGGGCTCATCGTGGCCGACTCCACCTGCTTCGGCTCGCGGCTGTTCTGGCAGGACGTGGATGAAGAAGCGGACGACCCGCTGCAGGCCCTGGCCCGGCACTATGTGGCGGACCGCCCCTCGTGCCCCCGCGTGTTCGACGCTTATGAGGGCCGGACGGCCTACATACGGGGGATGATCGATGATTTCG
>CALMBS010000281.1 GCA_937860285.1 uncultured Chloroflexota bacterium | reverse complement strand
GGCGCTGGCCCTTTGGGCCTCAATGTCCCCGTGGCCGTTGCGGTTCTCCTGCCAGGCCATGATGGCCCCTCCGGAGCCGTCACTGATCATGGTGGGATACTGCTGGTCATTGGCGGCGGTGCAGAGGGCGACGCCGTTGCTGGTCCACCTTGCGGTTCCTGACGCGTTGACGCTCTGGGCGTAGACATCCCGGTTGCCGCTTCTCTGGTCCTGCCAGGCAATGATGGCCCCTCCAGAGCCGTCACTGACTATCGCGGGGCTGTCCTGGATTCCAGTCGCCCCACACATACGGACGCCGTTGTAGGTCCAGCTGGCGGTACCGTCCGATAGTACTCTTCTGGCGTAGATGCCGGTGGAGCGGCTGTCCTGCCAGGTGATGACTGCCCCTCCGGAGCCATCACTGACAAGGCTGGGGTACTGCTGGGTTCCCGAGTCGGCGCAGATGACGATGCCATCACTGGGGGTCCAGTTGGCGCTGCCACCGCTGTTGATCTTCTGGACATAAATGTCCCAGTTGCCATTGCGGTAGTCCTGCCAGGCGATGATGGCGCCCCCGGAGCCGTCGCTGACTACGGCGGGATTCTGCTGGGCATTGGCTGCGGTGCAGATGGCGACTCCGTCCGCGCCCCACAGAGGCGCCCCGGTGGAGTCAACTCGCCTGGCGTAGATATCCGGGTTGCCATTGCGGTAATCCTGCCAGGTGATGATGGCGCCCCCGGAGCCATCACCCACGATATTGGGGCGCAGATTGTTCCAGGACTGGTCCGATGAGTTGGTGCAGATGGGGGTATTGATGGAGGGATCACCGGACCATGCCCTGACCGATGGCTGACCCACAACCGCGGTCGTGATCGCAGTCATCCCGAACAGGAAGACGATGGCATTGCGATACCACTTCGCTCGCCTGAAGGGCATTTTCACCCCTTGTTGCTCCATGCCAGCCTGGCGCCTAGCAGGTGCCTAGGCTAACACAGGGAGGGGGGCGCTTCAAGCCCCTAAGCGTCACGCTTTTGTCACAGTTTGTCGGGAATGACCGAAAAGGACGGCATGGGAGGTTCGAATGCGCGTCGCAGCGGGCCAGCTTGCGGCGCCTACCCCTTGGCGCCGGACACCATCGAGCCGCCCGGCGGCAGGACGTCGAAGTCCTCCCCGGCCAGCTTGGCCAGCAGGGTGGCCCTGAGGGTGTCGATGGGGACGCGGACCTGGTGCAGCGAGTCCCGGTCCCGGATGGTCACCCGCTGGTCTTCCAGGGACTGGAAGTCGATGGTGACGCAGTAGGGGGTGCCGACCTCGTCCTGGCGGCGGTAGCGGCGGCCGATGCTCTGCGAGTCGTCGTACTGAGTGGTGAAGCAGCCGCGGAGGCTGGCGTGCACCCCGGTGGACAGGGGCAGCAGCTTCTCGTTGCGGGAGAGCGGCAGCACCGCCACCTTGATGGGGGCCAGGTCGGGGTGAAGCCGCAGCACCACCCGCTTCTCCTTCTCCACCACCTCTTCGTGGTAGGAGTCCAGCAGGAAGGCCAGCACCGATCGGTCGACGCCGGCGGAGGGCTCGATGACGTAGGGGACGAAGCGCTCCTTGGTCTCCTCTTCGAAGACGGAGAGGTCCTTGCCGCTGGACTTGGCGTGCTGGGTCAGGTCGTAGTCGGCCCGGTTGGCGATGCCCTCCAGCTCCGACCAGCCCATGGGGAAGAGGTACTCCACGTCGTAGCAGCCCTTGGCGTAGTGGGCCAGCTCCTCCTTGGCGTGGGGGCGCAGGCGGAGGTTCTCCTTCTTGATGCCCAGCTTGACGTACCAGCTGAAACGCTGCTCCAGCCAGTGCTGGAACCACTGGTCGTCGGTCCCCGGCTTGACGAAGTACTCCATCTCCATCTGCTCGAACTCGCGGCTGCGGAAGATGAAGTTGCCGGTGGTGATCTCGTTGCGGAAGGACTTGCCCGTCTGGGCGATCCCCAGGGGGAGCTTGCGCCGCGAGGTGCTCATCACGTTCTGGAAGTTGACGAAGATGCCCTGGGCCGTCTCCGGGCGGAGATAGACCACGGCGGCATCGTTCTCCACCGGGCCCATGAAGGTCTTGAACATCAGGTTGAACATGCGCGGCTCCGTGAGCTGCCCGCCGCAGTCGGGGCACTTGTTCTCCTGGAGCTGATCGGCCCGGAAGCGGCCTTTGCAGGACTTGCAGTCCACCATGGGGTCGGAGAACTGCGCCACGTGGCCGCTGGCCACCCAGACCTGGGGGTTCATCAGGATGGAAGCGTCGATGCCCACCACATCGTCCCGGTCGTGGACCATGGCCTTCCACCACGCGTCCTTTACATTGCGCTTCAGCTCCACGCCCAGCGGGCCGTAGTCCCAGCAGCCCCCGGCCCCGCCGTAGATCTCGCTGGACTGGAAGATGAAGCCGCGCCTCTTGCAGAGGGAAACGATGGTCTCCATGTCAACACTGCTCATTCAGTCAACTCCTGCCTGGTGCCGCCCGGGACGGCTGCAGATTATGTTATCAGCTTTGGACGGCCAAAGCGAGTTGGGCCCGGCCCCGGCCGTGACATGGCAGTGTCAGGATGCCGCGGCGGGCTTCGCGGACGCCCAGTGCCCCTGGCCCTTGACTGTGCCGACTCCGATACCGGACAATTGAGTCATGATTTTGAAAGCTCTGGAAGTCGGCCCCTACATGTCGAACTGCTATATCGTGGGCTCCGAGAGGACCGGTGATGGCATGATCATCGACCCGGGGGCCGAGGCCGGGCGCATCCTGGAGGAGGTCCAGGACGCGAAGCTGGCCATCCGGATGATCGTGGTCACCCACATGCACGCCGACCACATCGGCGCGCTGGCGAAGGTCAAGGAGGCCACCAGGGCGCCCTTCGCCGTGCACCAGGCGGAGGCCTCCAAGAACTACATCGATGGCGCCAGCGGCATGCTGAACGCCATGATGGGCCGCTCTTCGCTGGGCATACCCGCGGTGGACCGCAAGCTGAAGGACGGCGACCAGCTCGAGTTCGGGGACCTGATCTTCACTGTCCTGCACACGCCGGGGCACAGCCCCGGCGGCATCTGCCTCTCCGGTCCGGGGGTGGTCTTCTGCGGCGACACGCTCTTCAATTTCAGCATCGGCCGGACGGACTTCCCGGGCGGGGACTACGACCAGCTGATCGACAGCATCCAGAAGAAGATCATGGTCCTGCCCAACGAGACCCGGGTCTACTGCGGCCACGGGCCCGCCACCACCGTGGGCTATGAGCGCAAGGCCAACCCCTTCCTGCAGGGCCACCGCTACGATCTCTAGCGGTTGCCCACCCCCGCCGCCCGGTTGAGTCGCGTTCCTCATAACGGCGCTACAGGTGTGCAGACCGTTCGTCCTGCCGGCTGGCGCCGGCCGTGTTGAGCCTGGCCGCGTAATGTGCTATACCTGCCCTGGGCTGAGTGCGCCATGGTGGCGATTCTGAAGACGAAGCTGTACATGCCCCCGGTACCCCCGGAGATGGTGTGCCGTCCCCGCCTGGTGGAGCGGTTGAAGGAGGGCCTCGGCCGGAGGCTGGTCCTGGTCTCGGCCCCGGCCGGATTCGGCAAGACGACGCTGCTCAGCGAGTGCTTCACGTCTTGCGGCCTGCCGGTGAGCTGGGTGTCCCTGGACGGCGATGACAATGACCCCAGCCGCTTCTGGGCCTATTTCGTCGCCGCCCTGCGGCGGACATACCCGGGGGTGGGCCAGATGGCCCTGGAGATGGTGGACTCACTCCAGGTGCCCTCGTATGACGCACTCCTGACCGCGCTGATCAACGAGATCCCGGAGGGTGCCGGCCCGTCCGCCGTGGTGGTGCTCGACGACTACAATGCTATAGAGCAGAAGAGCATTCACGAGGGTTTGGCCTTCCTCATCGAGCGCATGCCGGACTCGCTGCACCTGGTCATCTCCACCAGGGTGGACCCTCCCCTGCCGCTGGCCCGCCTCCGCGCTGCCGGGCAGCTGTGCGAGATCCGCAGTGGCGACCTGCGCTTCACGCCCGAAGAAGCGGGGGTGCTCCTCAACGAGCTGATGGGGCTGGGTCTCTCGGAGCAGGATATCGCTGTCCTGGATGCCCGGACCGAAGGCTGGGTGACCAGCCTGCAGATGGCGGCCCTCTCCATGCGCGGCCGCGACGGAGTGTCCAGCTTCGTCGCCTCCTTCAGCGGCAGCCACCGGCATGTCCTGGACTACCTCAGCGACGAGGTGCTCCAGCGTCAGACTGCCGACACCCAGTCCTTCCTGCTGGAGACCTCTATCCTGGCCAAGCTGACCGGCCCGCTGTGCGATCCGGTGACCGGCCGCAAGGGCAGCCGGCAGGCGCTGAGACGGCTCGAGGAGTCCAATCTTTTCCTGGTCCCGTGCGATGACGAGAGGAGCTGGTACCGCTATCACAGCCTGTTTGCCGACCTGCTGCGGCAGCGCCTGCAGGAGCAGGGCCAGCGCCACGTCAGCCGTCTGCACCGGCGGGCCAGCCGGTGGTTCGAGCGGAACGGGCTCACCGATGAAGCCATACACCATGCCCTGGGCGCCCGGGACGATGAGCGCGCGGCCAGCCTGATAGAGGCGGCCGCCGAGTCGACCCTGATGCGGAGCGAGGTCCACACCTTCATGGGATGGGTGGATGCACTTCCGAACGATGTGGCGCATCGCCATCCCCGCCTCTGCGCCTTCAACGCCTGGGCCCTGCTGTTGAGCGGGCGTCCCCTGGCGGCCATCGAAGAGCACCTGATGGCGGCGGCAGAGAGCGATCCGGCAGGGTTGGCCTCGGGCGAGGTGGCCATGCTGCGGGCGCTGATGGCGGCCCTGAAGGGCGACACCGGGGAAAGCACCGAGCTGGCCGGGCAGGCCCTGCGCCTGCTGCCCCGGGGAAGCAGCTTCCTGCGCAACATGGTGGCCTGCAACCTGGGCCTGGTCTACATGCTGACGGGAGACGTGGGGTCGGCCCGGCCCGTCTTCGAAGAGGCCGTGCGCGTGGGGCGGGGAACGGGAAATCTGATGCTGACGATCATCGGCTTGAACCGGCTGGCTGAGCTGCACGTGACTCGCGGCTGCCTTCACGAGGCCAGGGCCTGCTACGATGCCGTGCTGGGGCTGGCCGTGGACGCGAAAGGGGACCTGTCTCCCGCCGCCGGGTCAGCCCTGGTCGGGCTGGGCGACCTGCTGCGTGAATGGAATGACCTGGAGGGAGCCGCCAACCGCCTGGAGCAGGGCATCGGCCTGATGGCGAAGTGGCAGGGGGCGGGTGCCGCGCCGGGATACGCGGCGCTGGCGCGAACGAGGCAGGCGGAGGGTGACGGCCCCGGTGCCTGCGAGGCGATGGAGAAGGCCCGGCAGCTGGCCTTGGCCTTCGATGCCACGGAGCTGGACGACATCGAGGTGGCCGTTCATGACGCCGGCCTCCGCCTGGCCCGCGGTGACACGGAAGGGGCTGTCCGCTGGGGCGAGGAAGGCGGCCTGACGGAAGCCCCCGGCCGCACCGGGGCCAAGAGCGGAGGGCCGCTGCCCTACGCTGTCCGGGAGCTCCAGCAGATGATGTGGGCCCGGGTGCTCATTGCCCGGGGCCGGGCCGATGAGGCGCTGGAGATACTGGACCCACTGCTCCTGGCGGCGGAAGGCCTGGGCCGCACCGGGAGCGTTATTCGCATGCTCATCCAGAAGGCGCTGGCCTTTGAGACCCGGGGGGACAGCCTGCGGGCGAGCAAACCGCTGGAAAGGGCCTTGTCTCTGGCCGAGCCCGGGGGATACGTCCGGGTCTTCCTGGACGAAGGAGAGCCGATGCGGCGCCTGCTGCATCGGACCGCGGGGTCCGGCGTTTCTGGTGATTATGCTCAGCGGCTGCTGGCCGCCTTTCCCCCGGCGGAAGCGGCGGCGCCGTCCGGGGACAAGGCCCGCGGGGTGGAGGGGACACTGGTGGAGCCGCTGAGCGACCGGGAGATGGAGGTGCTTCGCCTGGTGGCCGCCGGCCGCTCCAACCGGGACATCGCGGGGGAGCTGTGCCTGGCTGTGGGCACGGTCAAGAAGCACTTGTACAACATCTATGGCAAGCTGGGCGCGCGGCGCCGCACCGAGGCCGTCATCATGGCCCGGGAGCATGGCCTCCTCTAGAACCACACCTACGATAAACCCATCAGTACCACTTTCGGCCGTCGACCGACGCCGTGGTTTAGGGGCAGAATTCGGGTCTGAAGATGAAAGGAGGGCGGGGTATCATGACCAGTGTTGCCCTGGAGTCTGGGGAATCACGCAAGCACCGTCTCCGCTGGTGGACGCTGGGGGTCCTCTGCCTCAGCGTTCTGGTGGTGGTGATCGATTCCAGCATCCTCAACGTGGCGCTGCCCACGTTGCAGAGGGAGCTGGGGGCATCGGCCTCCGGGCTCCAATGGATCGTCACCTCCTACATCCTGATATTCGGCGGCCTGCTGTTGACCACCGGATCGCTGGGGGACCGCTTCGGCCGGGCCATGATGCTGCGCTGCGGCCTGGTGGTGTTCGCCCTGGCCTCGATGGGCGCGGCCTGCATCGAAACCACCGGCCAGCTGATCGCCGCGCGGGCGGTGATGGGGCTGGGGGCAGCCATGATAGTCCCGTCCACGCTGTCCATAGCCGTCGACGTGTTCAAGGGGGAGGAGCGCACCAGGGCCATCGCCATCTGGGCGGCCCTGAACGCGGTGGGGATAGTGCTGGGCCCTATCTTCGGCGGCCTGATCCTGGAGCACCTGAGCTGGGAATGGCTCTTTCTGGTGAACATCCCCATCGCCGCGGCCGCCATGGTGTTGACGTTCATGCTCATCACCGAGAGCCGCGATCCCGAGGCCAAGCCGCTGGATGTACCGGGGGCCCTGATGTCTGTCGTGGCCGTATCTTCGCTGGTGTATGCTGTGATCCAGGGACCCGACGAAGGGTGGACCTCCCGCTCCGTCCTGGTCTGCTTCGCCGTGGCCGCTCTCGGCGGCGCGGCCTTTGTGCTCCGCGAGCTGCGGACCAGGTATCCCCTGCTGGACCTCTCCTTCTTCAAACGGCGGCGCTTCACGGTGGGCGCGGCGGCGCTCGCCCTGCAGTCCCTGTCCCTGGCTGGCCTCAACTTCGGATTCACGCTGTACCTGCAGTTCGTCCAGGGCTACAGTCCCCTGGAGGCCGGCATCCGCTTTCTGCCGCTGGCGGCCGGGCTCATGATCGGGGCCAGGTCCAGCGAGAGGCTGGTGCACTACCTGGGGACGACCCGGGTGGTCGCCGGCGGGCTGCTGCTCATGGCGGCCACCCTGCCGCTGATAATGCTGTGGCAGGCGGACAGTCCCTACTGGCTGGTGGGGAGCGTGCTGGCGATGGTGGGTTTCGGCGTGGGGAATGTGGCCGCGCCCGCCGTTGACGCCATCATGGGCGCGGTGCCGGAGGCCAGGGCGGGCGTGGCTTCGGCCACCAACAGCGTGATCCGCATGGTCGGCGCCGCCCTGGGAGTGGCCACCCTGGGGTCAATCATGAATACGCTCTACAGCGGGAAGGTGGCGGATGCCGTGGCCTCCCTGCCGCCGGAGTACGCCGAAGCGGCCCGGGGCAGCGTGGGGGCCGCGGTGACCATCGCCTCTTCGCTGCCCGGTGAGGCTGGCCCGGCGTTGCAGAGCGCGGCGGGAAACGCCTTCGCCGATGCCATGGGGGAGGTGGGGATCATCAGTGCGGCGGTCATGGCCGTCACGGCCCTGCTGGTCCTGGTCTTCATGCCCAGCCTGGCGGAGAATCGGGTGGAGGGGCAGGCCGGGCCGGATAGCGGCCGGTAGAGGC
>CALMBS010000280.1 GCA_937860285.1 uncultured Chloroflexota bacterium | reverse complement strand
AGAATGCCCCCAAGGGAATTCGAATCCCTGTTAACGGCTTGAAAGGCCGCCGTCCTAGGCCGCTAGACGATGGGGGCACGGACAGACGATATTGAGTATAACCTGTCCGCGAGGCGCACAACAAGCGCGGCGCTGCGGCGGCCGGCCCTGCAGCTCAGGGTGCCACCCCGCGGCGCACCCCTTTACGGGTAGACCGGCAGGCCTTCCAGGCCGGTGGCCTCGGGGAAGCCCAGCATCAGGTTCATGTTCTGCACCGCCTGGCCCGCTCCGCCCTTGACCAGGTTGTCGATGCAGCTGATCACGACGACGCGGCCGGTCCGCTGGTCGATGGTGGGGTAGATGAGGCACAGGTTGCTGCCCCAGGCCTGCTTGGTCTGCGGCGGCACGTCGACCACCTTCACGAAGGTCTCGCCCTGGTAGAAGTCCCGGTAGACCTGCCGCAGCTGCTCCGCCCCCTGCGGGCCGGCGGCCAGCTTGCCCTCCGCCAGCGGAGCGTAGCAGGAGCTGAGGATGCCCCGCGTCATGGGGATGAGGTGGGGCACGAAGGTGATGGCCAGCTTCTCCTGGCCGCGCAGGGCCTGCAGCTCCTGCACGATCTCGGGCAGGTGCCGGTGCCCGCCCAGGGCGTAGGCGGCCACGTTCTCGTTCACCTCGGCGTAGTGGGTGGTCAGGGTGAGGGCCCGGCCGGCGCCCGACACCCCCGACTTGCTGTCCACAATGATGTCCCGGCCGACCAGGCCCGCCTTGACCGCCGGCGCCAGCCCCAGTATGGCGCTGGTGGGGTAGCACCCGGGGTTGGCCACCAGCTGCGCCCCGGCCACCTCGGCCCGGTGCAGCTCGGGTATGCCGTATACGGCCTTCTGCAGCAGCTCCGGCGCGGGGTGCGCATGGTCGTACCACTGCTGGTACAGCCCCGCCTCCTTCAGCCGGAAGTCGGCGCTGAGATCGATGACCTTCACGCCCTTCGCCACCAGGGGCGCCAGCGCCTCGGCGCTGGCCTTGTGCGGCAGCGCCGAGAAGACCAGGTCGGCCTCGGCGGGACCGGGCTCGATCATGAGATCGAGCGGGGCCAAGTGGGGCAGCACGCTCCCCAGCCTCTTCCCGGCCTCGCTGCGCCCGGTGACGGACACGATCTGCACCCTGGGGTGGCGGAACAGGATGCGGGCCACCTCGGCGCCGATGTAGCCGGTGATGTTGATGATGGCGATTCGGGTCAGGCTCATTCTCAGGGTCCTTCCTTGCTATCGAGGCAATCGATCCAACATATGGATTGTAGCGCCGGCGCCCCGTCGCGGCAACAGCCGCCAATGACACGGCGATACCGGTTCGGCAACACTGCCATCTGACGCAACGCGTCCGGACGGCCGTCCGGACAGCTATACCGCGGCGCCGGGGCACATCCCCCGCAGCACGCACGCGGCGCACCGCGGCCTCTGCGCCTTGCAGGTGCGGCGGCCGTGCTCCACCAGGAGCATGTGGACCTCGTACACGTTCTCCGGGGGCACCAGGGCCTCCAGCACATCGTGGGCCTTCTCCACCGACGCCCTGGCGTCTATCAGCCCCAGCCTCCGGGCCACCCGGTAGACATGGGTGTCCACCGGCATGGCCGGCCGCCCCAGTGAGAACAGAAGCACGCACCCGGCGGTCTTGGGCCCCACCCCCGGCAGCTCCCGCAGCCAGGCCTTGGCCTCGTTGAGGTCCATATCGCCGAGGAAGCCCAGGTCCAGGCGCCCCCACCGGGCCCTGATCTCCCCCAGGATGGCCTTGATCCGCGCGGCCTTGATGTCGGCCAGCCCGCCGGCCCTGATGGCGCGGGCGATCTCGCCGGCATCGGCCGCAGCCGCGTCCTCCCAGGATCCGAACCGGTCCACCAGCGCGGCGAAGGCCCGGTGGGAGTTGACGTCGGAGGTGTTCTGGGAGAGGACCACGGCCATCAGCTCCGAGAGGGGGTCCTGCCGCGGCTGCCAGCGCCGGGGCCCGTACTCCTTCCGCAGCAGCCGGCGGACCTGCTCCACGCCGGCGGACGGCCGCGCCGGATCGAGGCGGGCACCCTCGGCGCGAACGTGCCCTGCACCGGGCGGACGGACGGGGCGCTTCGCGGGCGAATCAGACACAGCACATCGCAAGACGAGGGCACTTCAACAGGGTCACCGGGCCTTGCTCCCCTCGCATCGACAGGACGGGACCGCGTCGGACGACCCACCCGGCCCCAGACCCGCAGACCACCGCCCGCTCAGCGGACGCCGTGAAGGCAGTCCACTATGGCCTGGTCCAGCTTCTCCAAGAGGGCGGTGAGCTGCTGCCGCTGGTTCACGGTCAGCGCCCCCAGGATCTCGGTGACCCGGGAAGTAGTCCCCACGGCAATGGCATACACCTCTTCGCCCTGGGGCGTTATCTCGACCTCCATGGTCCTCCGGCCCTCGGACTTCTTGTGCAGGCTGACCAGCCCGGCGCGCTCCATATTCAGCAGGCAGGCCACCACGGAGTTGTGGCGCCGCACCACCTTGGCGGCCAGCTCGGTGGGCGTCGCCGCTCTGCCCGACGCCTTTCCCTCAGACAGCGCGTCCAGAATGGCCAGCTCCACGGCGCTGATGCCAAAGGGCCGCAGCTCGCGGTCCATGACCGCCTCCAGCCCCTTCCGGCAGCGGGCCAGCAGGCGATGCATGTGCCACTGCTCTTCCCGGGTGAGGGCTGATTCGGCTCCGTGCTTTTCGGATACGCTCATCTCGACGACATCACCATCAACTGCCCTATTCTAGCATCGTTGGGCCACTGATGGGAAACCCGTAGACGGAGGTACGGGTTCTGAGGGGGTTTTGACAGGGAAACGCCCGTATGGTAGCCTTTTCCCGATGACGATGTTATATCAATTTGATATCATCTTGACATCACTACGGGAAATCACGTACCACCACGGCGACACCACCACATTCTAAAGAGGAGGCAGAGATGAAGACTGCTACCAGACCCCTGGAGCGCCCGGAGGCGCCACCCATCAGCCAGCCGCTGAACGGCTACCTGGTCCTGGACTGGGGCGCTTGGCAGGCCGGGCCGGCTGCCGGCGCCATGCTCGGCGACCTCGGCGCCGACGTGATCAAGATCGAGAACCGCGGCAGCGGCGATCCCTCGCGCGGCCTGGAGCCGGGCTTCAACATCGCTTACAAGACCGCCCGCACCTGCTACTTCGAGGTAGTCAATCGCAACAAGAGGGGCCTGTCGATCGACCTGGCCAAGCCCGAGGGAAGGGAGGCCATGTACGGCCTGGTGAAGAAGGCCGACGCCTTCATCACCAACTTCCGTCCCCAGGTGGTGGAGAGGTACGGCATGGGCTACGAGGCCCTCTCCCGGATCAATCCCAGGCTGGTCTATGCCATGGTGACCGGCTTCGGGCCCGCAGGACCGGACGCGGAAAGGCGTTCCTACGATGGCATCGGACAGGCCAGGTCCGGCCTGATGCGCCAGTGTGACCCCGACAGGCCCCGCTACATTATCGGCGGCGTGGGCGACTCCGTGCCGGCCATCATCGCAGCCACCGGCGTGGTGACGGCCCTGCTGGCCCGCGAGAAGACGGGCAAGGGCCAGAGGGTGGACGTATCCCAGCTCTCCAGCCTGATGTACATCCAGCTGTGCGGCCTGGCCATGGACCTCATCGGCGGGTACCCCATAGCCCCCCAGGACAGGAGGACCCCCCAGAACGCGCTGGTCAACTGCTACAAGTCCAGCGATGGCAAGTGGATGTACGCCTACCTGCTGGAGGGAGAGAAGCACTGGCCGAACCTCTGCCGGGCCATCGGCCGGACCGAGCTCGAGCACGATCCCCGCTTCGACACCAACGCCAAGAGGGCCTTCAACGCCGAGCTGGTGGATCTGCTGGACGGGGTTTTCGCCACCAGGACCCGGGACGAGTGGCTGGACATCCTGTGGAAGCACGACCTGGTCTTCGACAAGGTCAACGACTACAAGGACTTGCTGGAGGACGTCCAGGTCAAGGCCAACAACTACCTGCCCACTTTCAACCACCCGACCTACGGCCCGACGACCTACCCTCCCATCCCCATCCAGTTCAGCGACACGCCGGGGGCGCTGCGGAAGGCGGCCCCGGAGTTCGGCCAGCACACCGAGGAGGTCCTCATGGAGTACCTGGGAATGGACTGGGAAGACATCGGCAAGCTGAAGGACAAGGAAGTCATCTAGGCTAGACCTGGAACGAGAGGAGACGAGGTAAGAGTGATGCAGAAGCAAGCTGCGCCAGCCGCCCCCGCGCCGTCCAACTACCGCTGGGTGATCCTGGTATCCACCTTCGTCGGCCTGGCCTTCGCCTACGGCCTGCTCTACTCCTTCGGGGTCTTCCTTAAGCCGCTGCAGGAAGACCTGGGCTGGACCCGGGACATGGTCTCCTGGGTGCCCAGCCTGTTCATGCTCTTCCTGTGCCTCACCGGCCCGGTGGCCGGCTGGGTGGCCGACAAGTACGGGCCGCGTCTGCTGGTCGCCCTTGGCGGGACCCTGATCGGGCTGGGGCTCATACTGGCCAGCCGGGTCAGCACCCCCTGGCACCTGTACATCTACTACAGCGTGTTCGTGGGGGTAGGGGTGGGCTGCTGCGCTTCTTCGCTGATGCCCACCGCCATGCGCTGGTTCCCCAAGAACATAGGGACCGTGGCCGGCGTCACGGCCTGCGGCTCCTCCGTGGGCACCATGATCATGGCCCCGGTGGCCACCCGCGCCATCTCCGCCTACGGGTGGAGAACGTCCTGCCTGGTCATCGGCTGCTGCGCCGCCATCCTCATCGTGGTGGCCTTCGTCCTGCGGAAGCCCGGCGCCCAGGCATCGGGCCCGGCCGCCGCCCGGAACATGCCCCAGATGACCGGCTTGACCCTGAAACAGGCCCTGCGGACACGTCCCATGTGGCTGCTCCTGGCCATCTTCGTTCTGGCCTACGGCGCCTTCAT
>CALMBS010000279.1 GCA_937860285.1 uncultured Chloroflexota bacterium | reverse complement strand
TGCGCCGAGGCCACGTGGGCGAAGTTCATCTTCCGCGTATCCATGAAGATGTTGGTCTCGATGTCGGTGATCCCGGGAATCACCCCCAGCTGCGTCCCCAGGAACCGGGATAGGGCGATCGGGTCCGGCCACACCACCAGGGCAATCACGTCGTAGCGGCCGGCCACGCTGGCCACCCAGTAAATGTTCGGCAGGGAGCGCAACCGGGCCAGCACGGCCTCGGTATCATTGGGCCGCACCCTGATGCCGATCATGGCAGCGGTGGGGTACCCCATGCGAAAGGGGGTCAGGAAGCCGACGACCCTCGTGGTTTCCTGGCTGAGCAGACGGCCCAATCGAGTGGTGGCATTGGGCCGGCTGATGCCCACCTTTCTGGCCAGGGTGGCGACAGACTGGGTCGGCGACTGCTCGATTTCCCTGAGGATGGCCAGGTCCACGCGGTCGGCGCCGAAATCGGGCCGGTCTTCCTCCGGTCCACGAGGGACCCCGGGCTCATCGGGCCGCAGACCGGCAGGCGCCAGCTCTGGTGAGAAGGACATCCTCTTCCACTGCAGTTCCGACAGAAAGGAACGGCGGACCCACCATTCAAGGACAATCATTGTCTCGTTGGCCGTGATTCCCGGGATACTGCCGAGGTCTCTGGTGAGGAAGGCCGTCAGCGCGCCGGGGTCGGCAAACATGGACAGGATGATGATGTCGTTCTGGCCGGTGGTGGTGACCACCAGAAGCACGTTGGGGAGGGCCTTGAGCCGGTCGGCCACCGGATGCAGGCTGCCCGGGGTGACCCGGACCCCGGTGATGGCCAGGGTGCGATAGCCCAGCGCCCTGGGGTTGGTAAAGGCCATGATGGAGACCAGCTTGCGGTCCAGCAGTGAATGGACCCTCCGTCCGGCCACGTGCCGGCTCACGCCGGCCTTCCTGGCCACCTCGGACAATGACTGTCTGCCGTCAACCTCCAGCTCCTTGAGTATGGCCAGGTCAACCGCGTCCATGGCGTCGCTCATAGTGCCGGCCTCATGGGCCATCCCTGCAACATCGCGGAACCAGTATATCACATATCACATATCACATCCGGTGCGCATCTCTGTCATGAGAGTGCCATATATGTAAACACGGATGGCGGCTCAGTTTACTATTGCAGCAGGCCCTCAACGCGATACTGTTGACAGGTTGTCATGCAGGTGCTAGCATGGTTCCCAAATAGGGCTGGCGACCGTGGGGGCGTGCGTTGCAGTCCACATCCGGAGGAGTAGCTGAACGGCCGCTGCGAACGCGGAGACGCCGCAAGGGGGCCAGCCTCTTCAAGGAGTGTGTTCATGCCTGAACAGGCCAAGACGGCCACCAAAGCCTCACGAAAGTCCCTGAAGACCGCCTCCCGGGCGTGGCAGTTCATTCAGGATGACTTCGCCCAGGGCCACGCCCACAAGGCGGCCGGGAAGCCGGTGGTCTGGTCCTGCGCCCTGGTCGAAAAGGAAATCTACTACTCCATGGGCCTGCACCCTTTCTACCCCGAGCAGTACTCCGCCCTGACCGCGGTGCGGCGCAAGACCCCCGATGCCGAGAAGGACGCCGTCCGGTTCGCCAGTATCGCCGAGCAGCACGGCTACTCCACGGACCTCTGCGGGTATCACCGGACCATCATGGGGTACGTCATCAACGGCGATCTGACCGACGGGCCCCTGGGCGGGATGGCCGCGCCGGACCTGCTGATAACCTCATCCAGCGTCTGCGACCTGAGGTTGAAGTGGTGGGAGGACCTGGCGCAGCGCCTCAAGGTGCCCATGTTCACCCTCGACCGGCCGGAGCGCATCATCCGCCAGCGGCTGCAGACCCCCAAGCCCCACGAGA
>CALMBS010000278.1 GCA_937860285.1 uncultured Chloroflexota bacterium | reverse complement strand
ACGGCTACGTCAGCTTCGATATGTACGGCGCCCGGCTGGCGCGGAACTTCATGACACCCCTGGTGGCCTGGATGACCGAGGAGGGGGAGGCACCGGACTTCCTGAAGCAGATCGACTGGGACACCTTCGACTACTTCACAGCGCCGCCGGAGCTGGTGGAGAGGGTGGCCGGGCCCGTGGCGCGGTTCTTCAGCACCCGCACCCGGGATGACCTGCTGTGGGGAGGGGTAGCCCGGCGCTGCTGCATCTACCCCGTGGCCACGCCCGGGGACGTGGCCACCAGCCGGCAGCTCGAGGAGAGGGGGTTCTGGGTCGAGGTGGAGCACCCGGCGCTGTCCGCTACCGTAAAGTACCCTGGCTCGTGCATCCGGGCGTCGGAGACCGCGACCGCTATGCGGCGGGCCCCGCGGGTGGGCGAGCACAACGTGGAGGTGTACCAGGAGCTGGGCCTTTCCCGGAAGGACATCCTGTTGCTGCGGCGGCGGGGGGTCATCTAGGATGGAAGAGACGCGGGGTCCACTCGATGGTGTGAAGGTGGCGGACTTCTCCTGGTTCATCTCGGGACCGCTGGTGGCGAGGTTCCTGGGCGACTGCGGGGCGGAGGTGGTCCACGTGGAGTCCGGCACCCGGCCGGACAACATGCGGAGCACCCTTCCCATGAAGGACAACGTGCCCGGCATCAACCGCTCGGCGGCCTTTGCCAGGTACAACGGCAGCAAGCACGGCATCAGCCTGAACCTGGGGCACCCGAAGGGGGTGGACATCGCCCGCAGGCTGGCGGCCTGGGCGGACGTGGTCGTGGAGAACTTCAGCTCGGGGACCATGGAGAGGATGGGCCTGGGCTACGGAGACCTCAGGGAGACCAACCCGGGCCTCATCGTAGTGAGCCTGCCCATGTTCGGGCACAGTGGCCCGCTGGCCAGGCACCCGGGCCTGGGATCGCAGCTGGCGGACCTTATTGGCTTCGGCAACCTGACCGGCTGGCCGGACCGCCCTCCGGTGTCGCCGCCGGGGGCCTACACCGACTTCATCTCTCCCTACTACGCCGTGACGGCGCTGGCGGCTGCCCTCGACTATCGGCGGCGCACCGGGAAGGGCCAGTACATCGAGGTCTCTCAGTATGAGGCGGGAGTCCAGTTTGTGGCGCCGCTGGTGATGGACTGGTTCGTGCATCGACGCGAGCCGGCGCGGGGCGGCAACCGCTGCCCGGGGGTGGCGCCCCATGGCGTCTACCGGTGCTCGGGGCACGACCGGTGGTGCGCCATCGCCGCCTTCACCGAGGAGGAGTGGTGGGGGCTGTGCAGCGCCATGGAGAGGCCGGACCTGGCCGGCGATCCCCGTTTCGTGACGGTGATCGCCCGTCTGCGCCACCAGGAGGAGCTGGACGGGCTTATCGAGAGCTGGACGCTCCAGCATTCGGCCGAGGAGGTGATGGCCCGGCTGCAGAGGGAGGGGGTAGCGGCGGGGGTGGTGGCCAACGGACGGGACCAGAATGAGGACCCTCATCTGGCGGCCAGGGGGTTCTACCGGGAGATGGAGCATGCGGAGATCGGCCGGCATCGCTATCTGATGCCTCCCTTCCGGCTGTCGAAGACAACCGTGGGGCCGGTCCGGCCCGCACCCTGCCTGGGGCAGCACAACGAGCAGGTCTACCGGGAGGTCCTGGGCCTCGGGGATGAGGAGCTTGTCAGCCTGCTCAACGAGGGCGTTTTCGATTGACCCGCGCGCGGGGCGCGCCAGTCTGCCCGGTCTTGACCGCTGGCCCGCTACGATTCGGCGTGCAGGAAAGGAGTGATGCATGAAGCGCATATCAGCCTGTTGGCTCGGTATCCTGCTGGCAATGGTGGTGGCCAGCCTGCTGCCACTGGTGGCCTGTTCCATGGGGGGTGGACAGGCCTCCTTCTGCGACGCGGGGGAGGCCGACCTGGACTACACCGGGGCGGGCGGCGATTTTGCCAAGTACTCGCTGTTCCGCTTTGACACGGGAGCCGCCGCGCGCAGCCTGACGACCCCGGGGGCCGGAGAGATGATAGACAGCGTCTCGTCGGCTGTCGTGGGGCAGGTCATAGTGTTCGCCGTTGCGGCGGACGGCATGAACGCGGTGACGATCATCGGCGGCGAGGGCGTCACCGTCAGACCCGGCGCGTCGATGGTGGGCGCCAACACCACGCGGCTGATGTACTGCGTTATCGACAGCACCGACGATGATCTGCTGACCATCTACTAGCCTCCGCGGCGCCGGCACAGCGGCAAAAAGAAAGGGAGTCTGAAGGCAACCTTCAGACTCCCCGTGCTTCCGAATCGGAGGTCGGCGTCAGATCCTGGGCAGCCCCAGTCCCCTCTGCGCGATGATGTTGCGCTGGACCTCGGACGTTCCCGCGCCCACGGTGGCGGCGGCGGCATACAGGTACTGGCGCTGGAAGAACCCGGCCAGAGGGGCCCATTTCGACCCCTCACCCAGCAGGCCGAAGCCCCGGGTGATCTGCATGCCGGCCTGGGCCGCCCGCTGCTGCAGCTCGGCCCCGAACACCCTGGACATCGAGGCTTCATGGTCCATGGGCTTGCCGCTGCTCTGCAGCCAGACGATGCGCAGGGCCAGCAGCCGCGATATCTCGCCCTCGATTACCAGCTGCACCAGGCGGTTGCGGACCAGCGGGTCCTGGAACAGCGGCACGCCGTTGCGCTTGTTCTCCTTGGCGAACTCCACCAGGCGCTCGATGTTGCGGCGGGCGGCGGCGATGCGGTGGATCCCCGACCTCTCATAGCCCAGGGTGGCGCCGGTGACCCTCCAACCGTCATTCTGTTTCCCCACCATGTTCTCCTTGGGGACGATGACGTTGTCGAAGAATATCTCGCAGTAGGTGCCCACGATGTTGGGCAGGAACCGGACGGTCACGCCGGGGCTCTTCAGGTTCACCAGGAGGAAGGTGATGCCCTTGTGCTTGGGGACGTTGGGGTCGGACCTCACCAGCGTGATGGCCCACTCCGCCCGGTGAGCGCCGGTGCTCCAGACCTTCTGGCCATCGACCACGAAGTGGTCGCCCTTGTCCACGGCCCTGGTAGACAGCGCCGCCAGGTCAGAGCCGGCTCCCGGTTCGCTGAAGGCCTGGCACCAGACCTCCTGGCCCCGGGCGATCTTGGGCAGGTGGTCCTTCTTCTGCTGCTCCGTGCCGTACTGGATCACGGTGGGGGCGCACATCAGGGCGCCCTGGAGGTCCACGCCCGGCAGCTCGTTGAAGTACATCTCGTGGCTGAAGATGAACTGCTTAACCACGGAGTCCCATCCGCCGTGCTCCTTGGGCCAGGCGAGGGAATGCCAGTTCTTTTCTCCCACCTTGCGCAGCATGCTGTGGGCGAACTCCCATTCCTCGCCGTCCTTGG
>CALMBS010000277.1 GCA_937860285.1 uncultured Chloroflexota bacterium | reverse complement strand
CAGAGCGGGAGACCTGACACCCGCGCAAACACCAAGATTGACCTGCCCTCCAGGCGACTCAGTCCAGGCAAAATGCTAGAATGTGGGCCTGCCGGCACTGTCACCTGGCATCTGGCACAGCTACTGAGAGCAAGTAGACCGGAGTATCGAGGCATCGGAGAGGAGGGAGAAGGAATGTCCGAGGAGCTGGCCACGGCCATCGTAGAACTGAAGAGAGATGAAGTCCTGGACGCGGTGAAGAAGAGGGCCAAGAATGGTGAAGATCCGCTTCGCATCCTTGAGGAGTGCCGCAGGGGGATGGCTATCGTCGGCGATAGATTCCAGAAAGGGGACTATTTCCTCGCGGAACTCATGCTGTCTGCCGAGATCTTCAAGGGAGCGGTGGAGATTCTGGACCCGTATCTGGCCAAGGCGCGCCCGCCCAAGCCTCTGGGCAAGGTGGTGCTGGCCACATTGAAAGGCGATATCCACGACCTGGGCAAGAACCTGTTCGCCGCGCTGCTCAGGGCCCAGGGGTTTGAGGTGTACGACCTGGGGGTGGATGTGGAGCCGGCCCGGCTGGTGGAAAAGGTCAAGGAGGTCAGGCCCGATCTTGTCGGCTTGTCAGTGCTCATCACCAGTGGCTTCGCCAGTATGAAGGAGGCCGCTGAGATGCTTGAGGAGGCTGGCGTCAGGAATCAATTCAAGCTCATGGTCGGGGGAGGCATAACGAATAACATGGTCAAAGAATACGTCAGGGCTGACTTCCAGACCGTGGACGCAATGGAGGGCGTGGCCTACTGCATGAGATCGATGGGAGGTAAGTGAGAGATGGCTGGAGAGACTATGACCTCTGAGGAAAGACTGTGGGCCGCCATCAGACTGGAGAAGCCCGACCGTGTTCCTATCGATATCCTGGCGACAGGAGCCTATGGTAAGGCCGTCGGTGGCACAGTAGCGGACTTCTACGCAAATGAAGACAAAGCACGGGCCGCCATTGACAAGGTGTGGGATTACACCGGGGGATGGGACCTGGACCTGGGCAGTATCCCCTGCCCGAATCCTCTCGCGATCAAACTGGGATCGGTGATGTCCATGGGGGTCAAGATGGCATTCCCCGGTCTGGACCTGCCCGACGACTATACAGTCCAGGTGCTGGAGGAGGAGATCCTCAAACCGGAAGACTACGACAAGATTGCCGAGACAGGCTGGGGCAGGTTTATGAACGAGGATTACGTATTCCGTCTCATGGACACGACGCCGGAGGGTTTCGCCAAGGGACTGGCGGACATGGCACCGTTGTTCTTCCAGGCTGTTGAGATGTGGCGCAAGCGAGGGGTCGTCACCTTGTATCCTCTCAATCCATTCATTCTCCATCCGTTCTTCAGGTTTTCTCTGGGCCGCTCCATGGTGAAATTCATGGAAGACCTGTACTACAGCCCTGAAAAGGTGGAGAAAGCGCTGAAAGTAGTGACCCGTGAGATGATTGAGCAACAGATCGCTGCCTGCAAGGCATTGAACACAAAGCTCGTTTTCATGGCTGAGGAGCGGTCTTGTGGCTTCTTCTTTCCCCTGAGTTTCTTTGAACGATTCTGGTGGCCATATACGCAGGAGATAATCGATGCTCAGTGGTCCGAAGGCATCGTTACCTGGTTCCACCTGGACCAGTGCTGGGACAAGAACATCCCCTACTTCAAGAAGCTGCCGCGTGGTTCAACGATCCTCGCTCTGGATGGCACCACCGATATCTTCGCCGCCAAAGAAGTATTGCGAAATCACCTGTGCCTGGCTGGTGATGTACAAGCCGCCTTAATGTCCATCGGCAAGCCGGAAGACGTTGAGGCCTACTGCAGGAAACTGATCGACGAGGTTGGCGGGGACGGAGGATTCATTCTGAGCACCGGCTGCGAGATGCCCACCGCCGTCAAACTCGACAATTGGAGGGCCCTGGTCCAGACGGGCAGGAACTACGAGCTGTCCAAGAAGAGATGAATCTGCCGGCGGTCGCCTGCTTTCTCGGTTCGGGCAGGAGAACGTTGCTGGAAGCCTGAGGAGGGAACCATGCACGCATTCATCGCCAATCTGATCAAGAACGGGCCGGTCCTGACGGACGGAGCATGGGGAACGCAGATCATGAAGCGGGGCCTGCAGCCCCGGGAATGCCCCGATTCCTGGAATCTCACCCACCCGGAGAAGGTAGAGGAAGTGGCCCGGGAGTATGTTGATGCCGGAAGCCGGGTCATCCTGACCAACACCTTCGGCGCCAACCGCTACGTACTGGGCAAGTTCGGCCTGGCTGACAAGGTGGCCGACGTCAACATCAAGGGCGTCGAGATCTCCAGGAAAGCTGCTGGCACAAGGGCGTATGTCTTCGCGTCCATGGGACCCGGCGGCAAGCCGCTGGTTACGAGGGAGGTCACCGAGAACGACCTCCGAGAGGCGTTCGAAGAGCAGGCACAGGCTATTGCCAGGGCTGCCCCTGACGCCATCGTGGTTGAGACGATGATGGATCTGGCCGAAGCCAGGATCGCTGCGACCGCGGCCAAACAAACTGGCCTCCCGGTCGTCGCCTGTTTGGTGTTCGATTCCGGCAAAGCCAAAGACCGCACCATGATGGGGGATACTGCGGAGAAGGCGGTCGAGGTCCTCAGTGGAATAGGAGTGGATGTTATCGGCGCCAACTGCGGACAGGGCATCGAGGGCTTCATCCCCATCTGTAAACGCATGCGTGCTGCCACGAATCTCCCCCTGTGGATGAAGCCGAACGCGGGGCTGCCGCAGACCGTCGACGGACAGATGGTGTACAGGACGACGGCCCAGGAGTTCGTCCGCTTCGTTCC
>CALMBS010000276.1 GCA_937860285.1 uncultured Chloroflexota bacterium | reverse complement strand
CTCTGCGTGGTGGCCATACGCTACATGCTCAACGACCCCCTCAACAGGCTGGTGAAGAGCTTCGAGGCGCTCTCCATGGGGGACGTGGAGCAGAAGGTGGAGATCAAGTCCAGTGACGAGATCGGGGCCCTGGGAGAGTCGTACTGCAAGGTTGTCGATTACATGAACGAGATGGCGGATGTGGCCGCCAGGGTGGCGGCCGGAGACCTGGCGGTGGAGGTCAGGCCGCGGTCTGAGAAGGACACCTTTGGCCGGGCGCTGGCCCAGATGGTGGCGCAGCAAAAACAGCTGATAGGCAAGGTCAAGACGGTGGCGGAGGGCGTGGCTGAGGCCAGCGCGCAGCTCACCAGGGCGGCGGAGCAGACGGCGCAGGCCACGCAGCAGATCACCAGCACTATACAACAGGTGGCCAGGGGCGCTTCCGATCAGTCCTCGTCCCTGCAGCAGACGACCACCAGCGTGGAGCAGCTGACCGGCGCCATCGACCGGATAGCGGAAGGGTCGCAGGTGCAGTCGAAGGGGGTCGAAGAAGCTTCGGGCATAGTGAGGAGCGTATCGGAGGCCATAGACGAGGTTACCACCAACGCCAAAGCCGGCAGCACGGAGTGGGCCAGCACGGCGGACTCCGCGGCCGAAGGCGCCCGGAAGACCCACGAGACGGTGCAGGGCATGGGCCGCATCAAGACTGCCATGGACGCGGTGTCGGGGAGGATGACGGACCTGGGTAAGAGGTCCGAGGAGATCGGGGCCATCGTGGGCACCATAGATGATATTGCCGCCCAGACCAACCTCCTGGCCCTCAATGCGGCTATAGAAGCCGCCAGGGCCGGGGAGCAGGGGCGGGGGTTTGCGGTGGTGGCCGACGAGGTGCGGAAGCTGGCCGAGAGGTCCTCGGCCGCGACCAAGGAGATAGCGGCGCTGGTTGGGGGGATCCAGGGTGAGGTGCGGGACGCGGTGGACGCCATGCAGCAGGGGAGCAGTGAGGTGGAGACCGGCTACCGGCTGGCGGCCGACGCCGGATCGGCCCTGGACGACATCCTGGCCCGGTCGGCCAGGGTGGGGAAACAGGTGGACGAGATAACCTCGGCCGCCGAGAGGCTGCAGGAGCTCTCCGGCAACATGGTGACGGCCATCGACCGCATCGATCACATTATCGAGGAAAACGCGGCGGCCACGGAGGAGATGACGGCCAGCGCGGGAGCTGTTTCCCAGGCGGTCGAAGCCACGGCCGGGGTGTCGGAGGAGAACAGCGCGGCGGCGGAGCAGGTATCGGCCTCGGTGGAGGAGATGTCGGCCCAGGTCCAGGAGTCCCTGGCGGCGGCGCAGTCGCTGGCGGACACCTCGGATCTGCTGCGGAACACGGTGAAGGTGTTCAAGACCTCGTAGCCGGACCTCGCAGCCGGCATTGACGCAGCGGACGGTTAGGGTCACACTAGTGATGGTGACCCGCGCGCGAGCGCGACCTGACCGCCCGTATGACGCGACTGATCAAGTACCTCAAGCCCTGGTCTTTCTGGGTCCTGGTCATCCTCCTGCTGCTCTTCGGCCAGGCCATGGCCGATCTCTCCCTGCCGGCCTACATGTCCGACATCGTCAACGTCGGCATCCAGCGGAACGGCATCGAAGACGCGGTGCCCGGGGCGCTGCGGCCCGCGGAGTATGACCGGCTGGCCCTCTTCATGAGCGAAGACGAGAGGGCCGAGGCCGGCGCCGCCTACAGCCTGGGGGACGAGTCCACCCTTCCGCCCGACGAGTATGCGCGGAAGGTGGACCGGTACCCCGTGCTGGCCTCCACCCCGCTCTATCTCCTGGGGGACCTTGACGGCCCGCAGAAGGAGCGGCTGGACCAGGTGCTCCTGCGGGTCATCCCGGCGGTGGCCGGGATCGAGCAGGCCACCCCCGACCAGCTGGCGCAGCTGGGCCTGCCCGTCCCGGCGGGGGCCGACCCCTTCGACTTCATCTCCGCTCTGCCGGCGGAGCAGCTGGCGGCGTTGCGGAGCGCGGTGCGGGAGCAGGCCGGCGGCCTGCCGGACAGCGTGCTCAGCCAGTACACCGCCGCCTGGATCAAGGCCGAGTACCAGGCCCTCGGGGTGGACCTGGGGGGCCTCAGGATGGCCTACATGTGGCGCATCGGCCTGATCATGCTGGCGCTGGCCCTGGCGGCCGCGGCGGCCTCGGTCACGGTGGGCCTCATCTCGGCCCGGATCGCCGCCGGGCTGGGGCGCGACCTGCGGCGGTGGCAGTTCGAGCGGGTGGAGAGCTTCTCCGCCGCGGAGTTCGACCGCTTCTCCACCGCCTCCCTGATCACCCGGTCCACCAACGACATCACCCAGATCCAGATGCTGACGGTGATGCTCTTCCGGTTCGTGTTCTACGCGCCGGTCATGGCCATCGGCGCCCTGGTCCGGGTGCTGGACATGGACCGCTCCATGCTGTGGATCATCGCCGCCGCGGTGGCGGCCCTCCTGACCCTGATCATCACCGTGTTCCTCTTCGCCATCCCCAAGTTCCGCGTCATGCAGAGGCTGGTGGACCGGCTCAACCTGGTCACCCGGGAGTTCCTCTCCGGCCTGATGGTGATCCGGGCCTTCAACACCGAGAAGGCGGCGGAGAAGAAGTTCGACCTGGCCAACATGGAGCTGACCGGCGTCAGCCTCTTCGTCAACCGGGTGATGGTCTTCATGATGCCCATGATGATGCTGATCATGAACGGGGTCATGCTGCTCATCATCTGGGTGGGCGCCCACCAGGTGGACCAGTCCCGGATGCAGGTGGGCGACATCATGGCCACCATGCAGTACACCATGCAGATCATCTTCAGCTTCATCATGATCTCCATGGTCTTCATCATGCTGCCCCGCGCCAGCGTGTCCGCGGCGCGGGTGGCAGAAGTGCTGGACACCGAGCCCTCCATCAAGGACCCCCCCGTGGCGGAGCGGTTCAAGGAGGACTTGAGGGGCCTGGTGCAGTTCCAGGACGTGACCTTCCGCTACCCGGGGGCGGAGAAGGACGTGCTGCGGCACATCTCATTCACGGCCCGGCCCGGTCAGACCACCGCCTTCATCGGCAGCACCGGCAGCGGCAAGTCCACGCTGGTCAATCTCATACTGCGCTTCTACGACGCCACCGACGGCCAGGTGCTGGTGGACGGCCTGGACGTGCGGAACGTCACCCAGCACAGCCTGCGCGGCAAGATAGGATACGTGCCGCAGCAGGCGGTGCTCTTCTCCGGCACCATCGAGAGCAACATCAGGTACGGCCGGGAGGAGGCCTCCCGGCCGGAGGTGGAGAAGGCGGCCGGGATCGCCCAGGCCACGGAGTTTGTCAGCGCCAGCGAGAAGGGGTATGAGACCGTGGTGGCTCAGGCCGGGGCCAATCTCTCCGGCGGCCAGAAGCAGCGGCTGGCCATCGCCCGGGCGCTGGCCAGGCGCCCGGAGATATTCATCTTCGACGACGCCTTCTCCGCCCTGGACTACAAGACCGACGTGGCCCTGCGCCGGGCGCTGCGCCAGGAGACGGCCGAGGCCACCGTCCTGATCGTGACCCAGAGGGTGGGGCCGATCATGGGGGCGGACCAGATCGTGGTCCTGGAGAACGGCGGCGTCGCCGGCATCGGCACGCACGCCCAGCTGATGAAGGACTCCGAGGTGTACCGGGAGATCGCGCTCTCGCAGCTCTCCCAGGAGGAGCTGGCGTCATGATGGGGAGACCGTTGCCCGGCGGGGGACCCATCCCCGGAGGGAGAGGGCCCATGCCCGGTCCCGGCGCCGGCCGGCCCGGAGGTGCGGGGCCGTTTGGCGGCCCTCCGGCGCACGGGCCCATGGGGGCCCTCCTGCCCGGCGACAAGGCCAAGAACTTCCGCCGCACCTTCCGGGCCTTCATGCAGTACGCCCGGCCCTACCGCATCCACCTGCTCCTGGTGGTCCTGTTCTCCATCGCCAGCACGGCCCTGGTGATCGTGGGGCCCAAGCTGCTGGGCTGGGCCACCACCAGGCTCTTCGAAGGCGTCATCGCCAAGGCCACGGGTGTCCCGGGGGCCG
Source organism: uncultured Chloroflexota bacterium (assembly GCA_937860285.1). Classification (GTDB taxonomy): domain Bacteria; phylum Chloroflexota; class Dehalococcoidia; order UBA2247; family RBG-13-53-26; genus JAFGCL01. The sequence continues at coordinate 1,576 of CALMBS010000276.1, read as the reverse complement.
CCATCGACTTCGGGTACATCGGCCGCATTGCCCTGATACTGCTGGCCCTGTACCTGGTGAGCTCGCTCTTCAACTACGCGCAAGGCTTCATCATGTCCAACGTGGCCACCAGGATCACCTACGCCTTCCGGCGGGACATTGCGGAGAAGATCAACCGCCTGCCCCTGCGTTACTTCGACCGGCAGACCCACGGCGAGGTGCTCAGCCGGGTGACCAACGACGTGGACACCATCAACACCACACTCACCCAGAACCTCTCCCAGATGATCTTCTCGGTGATCAGCATCCTGGGCGTGCTGATCATGATGTTCTCCATCAGCTGGATCATGACCCTGGTGGCCCTCGGCATCATGCCCATCTCCCTGTTTTTCATCCGCTTCATCATCAGAGTCTCCCAGCCCCAGTTCCGGGCGCAGCAGGCGCAGCTGGGGCACATCAACGGCCACGTGGAGGAGATGTACGGTGGGCACGTGGTGATGAAGTCCTTCAACGGGGAGGAGAGGTCGCTCGACAAGTTCAACGGGATCAACGCGCAGCTGTACAAGTCCTCCTGGAAGTCCCAGTTCTGGGCCGGCATGATGTTCCCGGTGATGATGTTCGTGGGCAACCTGGGATACGTGGCGGTGGTCATACTGGGCGGCTACCTGGCGGGGAAGGGGACCATCGGGGTGGGCGACATCCTGGCCTTCATCCAGTACCTGCGGCAGTTCACCATGCCGCTGGCGCAGGTGGCCAACATTGCCAACATCCTCCAGTCGACGGCCGCTGCCGCGGAGCGCATCTTCGAGTTCCTGGAGGAGCCCGAGGAGGTGCCGGAGGCGGCCGCACCGGTCACGCTGGAGGCGGTCCGCGGCAACGTGAGCTTCGACCACGTCCGCTTCGGCTACGATCCGGCCCGGCCCGTCATTCACGACTTCAGCGCCGACATCAAGCCCGGCCAGAGGGTGGCCATCGTGGGGCCCACCGGCGCGGGCAAGACCACCATGGTCAAGCTCCTGATGCGCTTCTACGATATCAACGACGGCGCCATCCGCATCGACGGGGTGGACATCCGGGACATGAAGCGCCAGGACCTGCGGCGGCTCTTCGGCATGGTGCTGCAGGACACCTGGCTCTTCAACGGCACCATCCGGGAGAACATCGCCTACGCCCGTCCGGAGGCCACCGAAGAGCAGATCATGGCTGCCGCCAGGATGGCCCACGCGGACCACTTCATCCGCACCAAGCCCCACGGCTACGACACCGAGATCAACGAGGAGTCCAGCAACATCTCGCAGGGCCAGAAGCAGCTCCTCACCATCGCCCGGGCCTTCCTGGCGGACCCGGAGATGCTCATCCTGGACGAGGCCACCAGCTCCGTGGACACCCGCACCGAGGTCCTCATTCAGCGGGCCATGGCTGAGCTGATGAAGGACCGCACCAGCTTCATCATCGCCCACCGCCTCTCCACCATCCGCGACGCGGAGACCATCCTGGTCATGAAGGACGGGGACATCGTGGAGCAGGGCCGCCACGCCGACCTCCTGGCGGCGGACGGCTTCTACGCCTCGCTCTACCGCAGCCAGTTTGAGGCCGT
>CALMBS010000275.1 GCA_937860285.1 uncultured Chloroflexota bacterium | reverse complement strand
CGCCTGATGTCCTCCTGCACCTCCGAGTAGGCCCGGTACAGCGAGTTGCTCTTGGGCGCCGCGGCCAGGTAGACCACCGCCTCGGCCAGGGCCAGGTTCCCCTCGGGCATGCCCACGAAATGCACCGCCTGCTGCGCCGCCACCGCCACCTGGAGGGCCCCCGGGTCAGCCAGTCCGATGTCCTCGCTGGCAAACCGGATCAGCCGGCGGACGATGAACAGCGGGTCCTCTCCGGCCTCCAGCATCCGCGCCAGCCAGTACAGCGCGGCATCGGGATCGGAGCCCCGGAGAGACTTGTGGAGGGCCGATATCTGGTTGTAGTGCTCTTCGCCCGCCCGGTCATACTGCAGGGCCCGGTGCTGCAGCGCATCCTCCATCACCGCCAGGGTGATCCGCCTCCTGCCGTCTCCGTCCGGCCTGGTGGTCAGGGCCGCCAGCTCCAGGGCATTCAGCGCAATCCGGGCGTCGCCGTTGGCCACCGCCAGCAGGTGGCCCATGGCGTCCCCGTCTATCTCCACCTTGAGCCCGGCCAGGCCCCGCTCGGAGTCATCCAGCGCCCGCCGCACCAGGGCGCCCACCTGTTCCGTGTCCAGGGCCTTAAGGGTGAACACCCGGCACCGGGAAAGCAGCGGGGCGATCACCTCGAAGGACGGGTTCTCCGTGGTGGCGCCGATCAGGGTGATGGTGCCGTCCTCCACGTACGGCAGTATGGCATCCTGCTGGGCCTTGTTGAAACGATGGATCTCGTCAATGAACAGCACGGTCCTCTGCCCCTGCATCCCGCGCCGCTTCTTCGCCTCCTCCACCACCCGGCGCAGGTCAGCCACTCCCGAGCTGACGGCCGACACCGGGCTGAAGTGGGAACTGGTGACGGACGCGATGACATTGGCCAGAGTGGTCTTGCCGCTTCCCGGCGGCCCCCAGAGGATCATGGATGACAGCTGGTCGGCCTCGATGCTCTTCCGCAGCACCCGGCCCTCGCCCACCAGGTGCTCCTGGCCGACGAACTCGTCCAGGGCCCGCGGCCGCAACCTGGCCGCCAGCGGGGCTTCCTGCCTCAACAGGGCCTGGCGCTGATGCTCGAAGAGGTCCATAGCCTTCCCTACGGGTGCCGTCCCAGGCGCCTGACCTTGTCCAGCTCCACGTTGGCCCGGGCGAACACCAGCTCCCGGTCGTCGCGCACCGTGCGGCTCTCCTGCCGGCCCCTGGCCCACTCGTCGATCGAAGCCAGGATGTCATAGTGCACCGCACCCCGGGCATCGGCCACGGGCACTCTCTCCAGGGGCATCCCCAGCTTCCGCAGGCCGTTCTCCAGACCCATGTCCCGGGACGGGTCGAACACCCTCCACCCGCCGAGGTAGGCCTCGCACTGCACGTGGTCCTGCACCGGCGGCAGGCTGCCCAACGGGGCCGCCAGGCTGCGGTTCTGGCCCGTGACCTGCCTCAGCAGCCGGCGCTCCGCCTTTATCTGGAATATGCGGTACCGGGCGGGTACGGACAGCGCCCGCGACATGGCCACCAGCAGGTTGGTCTTGCCGCAGCACATGCCCCAGCCCTTGGCCAGCGTGGCCGAGGCCTTCACGTCCCAGTCCTCCAGCCCGTAGGGGAGCTCCCTGACGAACTCGAATACCCTCAGGAACTTCTCCTGGTTGTCGCCGCACCCCCGCGCCAGGCGCGCGGCCCGGTCGCGAATGGCGCCGCAGGTGTCGAAGTCGCAGAGCCCGCTGGGCTGGAGGAACTCCTCTGTGCGCTCCATAGTCTGATTATGACCAGTCCGGACGGAATTGTCACGGTCTGCTCTGCGGGCGCCATGAGGACGGTCGGGGCGGCCCTGCTCCGGGAAACGACGCCTAGGCCTGGGGAGAGACCGGGTTCACCGTCCCGCAGTGAGGGCACCTGATCCGGTCGGCCCGGTAGTTGGGCGGCACCCTGATCTTCGTGCCGCACTGGCAGTTGACCAGCCCGTAGCGGCTCATCTTCCACATCAGGTCAGAGGTCTCCCTGACCCGTTCCACCTTCTCGGGCTCCGCCTCCACCGCCGACGCCTGCCGCGCAGCCACCGGCTGTGCGCCGGCCAGCGCCGACTGAGGTACGACGCCCCTGCCGCTCTTCCTGACCTGGCTGTAGGCCGCGTTGTAGGCCGCCAGCGAGGCTCCGCCGGCCATGCTGCGCAGGATCCTGACCCTCTCGCTTATGGGCGGATGAGTGCTGCTCAGGTCCTCGGCCGCCCGTCCCTTCTTCCGGAACGGGTTGGCGGTGTACATGGGCGCGAAGGCGGCGTTGGCTGACTTGAGCTCAATGGTGGACCCGCCGATCTTCTCCAGCGCCGAGGCCAGCCCCTCCGGGTACCTGGAGTACAGCGCCCCGGAGGCATCCGCCAGGTACTCCCTCTTCCGGGAGACCGCGA
>CALMBS010000274.1 GCA_937860285.1 uncultured Chloroflexota bacterium | reverse complement strand
GCGCCTCCAATAAATGCCGTTGCTGACGCAGATGGTCATGCCGCACTTGGAGCACAGTATGCGGTAGGGGGGCTCGCCGGGCGGCTCCACGGCGGTGACTGTCTTGCGGCAGTTGGAGCAGTAGATCTTCTTGACGCACAATTTCATTAAGTGACCTCCGTCTTTACACCTTCTTTATACCATGAGGCGGAGCCCTCGTGCCAGTTGACGCTGGGAGCTGTCACTATTTCGACATACGCCTGCGGCTGCTCGAAGCGGACCATGCGGCTGGAGGTGATGCTGCCTTCCGGCGGAGGGGGTGGGATTCGAACCCACGCTGGCCACAAGGACCAGAACGGTTTTCAAGACCGTCTCCATAAACCGCTCGGACACCCCTCCGCGGGACAAGCGTCATTGTAGCTTGGGGAGAAGGCGTCGTCAAAGGCTGCGGGACTTTGCCAGTTGTGGGCCCGGGCAGTACCATGGTTGCATCGGGGAGCCCAGAGGCATCGCTGCCCGGCAGCTTTCGCGGCTGGGCCGGAAAGGACCAGGAGATGGATGAGAAGGCGTTCCAGGACTACTACCCGGAGGAGCTGAGCCACTGCTACGGCTGCGGGCGTCTCAACGAGGCGGGGCTGCATATCCGGAGCTACTGGGACGGCGAGGACTCCGTCTGCCGTTTCAGCCCGAGACCATATCACGTGGCCCTGCCGGGCTACGTCTACGGCGGCCTGATCGCGTCGCTGATCGATTGCCATTGCACCGGCACGGCTGCGGCTGCCTCATACCGGGCTGAGGGACGGGCCATGGGGACCGAGCCCGCATTGCGCTTCGTCACCGCATCGCTTCACGTTGACTACCTGCGGCCCACGCCGCTGGGTGCACCCCTGGAGGTGCGCGCCTCGGTCAGAGAGATAAAGGGTCGAAAGGTCAGGATGGCTGCGACCCTGTCGGCCGGTGGCGAGGTCTGCGCCCGCGGTGAGGTCGTGGCGGTCCGGATGCCGGAGAACTGGTAGCCCGGGGCCCCACCCCGCCGGGGAAGCCCCGGGCTTTCCGGCTCACGTCTGAGCGACCCGCTCACTCTTGGCCTGTTCGCGTTCGACGCGGCGTAGGGTGGCCAGGGTGGGGCGGATCAGGAGCATCGGCAGTCCCGACTCCCTCAGTACATGCTGGGCCACGCTGCCGAATAGGGTATTCTGCAGGCCCCCGCGCCCGTGAGTAGCCATGGCAATCAGGTCAACCTGGTTCTCCCGGGCGTACCGGATGATCACCTCTTCAGCTTTCCCCAGCATGGTGACGCAGCTTACCTCGACCCCGGCCGCCTCCAGCGGCGCTGCCAGCCCCTTGAGGTACTCCTCCGCACGCTGCTGCATGGACCAGGGGGTCTTCTGGGCCACCCCGGTGACGCCTCCTATGGTCTCCGGCAGCACCTTCAGCAGGACCACTTTGGTCGGGCCCCGCGCGACCATGTCGGAAACGTGTGGCAGGACATGCTCGGCCAGCTCGGAACCATCCAGGCACACGAGGATCTTCTGGAACATGGGTCACCTCCCCCGGGACTCGTCGGCATGGAGCCTCCTCGTCCGCATGCAATCGCTCTACCGATGGCAGACTCGTGCATGATTGAACGGCGTCCTTGGCATCCATCACCCCCTTCGGCCGGTGTTCGGAGGCGCCCCCTGGGGCCAGGCGCAAGGCACGCACACTTTGGGCCACAAGAGCGAAGCCTGGGCGGACATGGACCGGGCGGGGGATTCACCTTGATCATAGCACAAGTGTCAAGGAACGGCGGGCATTTGCCCCCCGGAATGTGCGGGTGGTACCATGTTGCTGAATTCGCCATGACCTACAGTATGAGAGTGCCAGGCCCGTGCGACGTTTCGTGAAGGTGGCGCTGGCCGCCGCCCTGCTGCTGATGCTGACGGCCGGCCTCAGGGGGGTGGCGACGGCCACGCCAGCCGGCTCAGTGGAGGGAAGCGTCCGGGCCGACGACGGGGAACCGATCGTAGGGGCCCTCGTTCAGGCCAGCAGCTGGGAAACCGGAATCATCGCTGGTGAAGCCCGGACCGCCTCGGATGGCAGCTACAGCATCGGCGGCCTGGCCTTCGGCGGGTACCGGGTGAGTGCGGAGGCCACGGGGTACTTCCCCCAGAGCTACAAGGATGGTGCGCCCAGGGAGGTGTGGGCGGTCCCACCGGGCGCCACCGACAACATTGAGTTCGTTCTCGCCCCCGGGAGCAGCATCTCAGGCTACGTCTGCCAGGCGGATGGGCGCACGCCGCTCATGGGGGCCCGCGTGACGGCCTACATGGAGGCCGGCGGTGAATGGGTCGCCGTCGCCAGCGGCTATGCGGACGCGAAGGGCTTCTACAGTCTGACGGTCTTCCTGGAGGGCGGGACCTACCGGGTGAAGGCGGAGGGGGCGGGCTTCGCGGCGGAGTGGCATGTCGCCTTCTGGGAGACCGTGGAGGCCAGCGACATCCGTCTCGGCAGAGGCGGGTACGCGGCCGGAGTGAACATCAACCTTGATGCCATCGGATTCATCTCGGGCACCGTGTACGATGCCGATGAGCTGGCGCCGATAGCGGGGGGCCATGTCGTGGCCTACGACAACGCCACCAGCCTCCAGGTGGCCGAGGGCTTCTGTGAACCCAGGGGCGGCACCTACTTCGTCAACCTGGGCCCGGGCACGTACCGGCTGAATGCGGAAGCCGCGGGATACGTGGCCGAGTGGTATGCCGACGTCGCCACCTCCCGCGATGCCTCCCCGGTCTCAGTGCTCGGCCAGAGTCAAGAGGCAGGTATTGACTTCACTCTGACGCCGGTCCTGGGGGTCAGGACGTACCTGGCCACCTTCTCCGGCACATCCGTGCGTCTGAACGGCAGGCTCGAATCGCTGGGAGCGGAGGAGGAGTGCACGACGTCCTTCATCTGGGGCACCGCTCCGGGGTCATACACCCATGAGACCCCCAGGACGGGCCGCGACAGCACCGGCTTCTTCTCCTTCGTGCTGGAGGACCTCGATCCGGGAACGACCGGCTACTACAGGGCGCGGGCAACTGCTGAGGGGGGCATCGTCTTCGGTGAGGAAGTGAAATTCAGGTCATTTGATGACAGCGCGCCCCTCGTGTCTGAGGTGAAGTGCTTCGTGTCGGGATCGACGGCCACCATCAGCTGGACCACGGACGAGGCGGCGACATCCCAGGTGGACTTCGGCCTGACCGCGGACTACGCCTCCACCACCGGCCCGCAGGACCTCCAGCTGGTGACCAAGCACCGCCAGGTGCTGTGCGACCTCAGTTCCCGCAGCACCTACTACTACCGCATCATATCGCGGGATGCTTCAGGAAACAGGGCGGTGTCAGAGGGCCTGACCTTCACCGCGGACGCGTCTTACCATGGGTTGGCCAGCCAGGGAGCCAAGATCGCTGGCTTCGCCGTGGCCGCGGTGCTGGGGATCGTCCTCTGCTTCTTGTGGGTCAGAGTCAGGTAGCAGCTGAAAGGTCCCCGAACCGGAACAGAGAGGTGTGCAGTTGAGCAGCATCCATCCCCTGGAACACATGTTCCACCCGCGTTCCATAGCCGTGGTCGGCATCTCCGCCGACGCGCCAAAGGTGTGGATTAAGAGGCTCTATCTCGAGTCCCTGGTGAAGCACCGGTTCCCGGGCCAGGTGTACCTGGTCAACCCCAAGGGCGGCGAAATGGACGGGATGCCGCTCTACCGCGGCTTGAAGGAGATACCGGGGCCGGTGGACCACGTGGTCCTATCCGTTCCGGCCGTCCACACCCCGCGGATCGTGGAGGAGTGCCGGGACATCGGGGCCAGGGTGGTGCACGTCTTCTCCTCGGGTTTCGCCGAGACCGGCGAGCCGGACCGTGCCCGGCTTCAGGACGACCTGGTGCGGATCGCGCGGCAGGGCAACATGCGCCTCATCGGCCCCAACTGCCTGGGGCTCTTCTACCCCGCGGGCAGGATAGGCCTCAGCCCCGACCTGCCGATGGAGCCGGGCCCCGTGGGATTCCTGTGCCAGAGCGGGGGCAACGTCACCTTCATGGCCCGGCACGCGGCTTCGCGGGGGCTGCGCTTCAGCAAGATCGTCAGCTACGGCAATGCCTGCGACATCGACGAATGCGACCTGCTGGACTACATGGCCTCGGACCCGGAGACCAGGGTGATCGCGGCCTACATTGAGGGCACGCGCGACGGGGTGCGGCTGCTGCGGGTGCTGCGGCGGGCCGCCGCGGCCAAGCCGGTGGTCATCTTCAAGGGGGGGTTCTCCCCGG
>CALMBS010000273.1 GCA_937860285.1 uncultured Chloroflexota bacterium | reverse complement strand
ATGACTGACGCCATCCACGAGCACGGCGCCAAGACCTTCGCCCAGATCATCAACATGGGTTCATCATGTTTCGGCACCAAGGACGGCGGCCCGCCGCCCGCCCCGTCGGCCGTCAAGAACACCCTCACGGGGTTCGTGCCCCGCGAAATGACCACGGCCGAGGTCAGGCTTCTGGGCGACCATTACGCGGAGGCCGCCTGGAGAGCCAAGGAGGGAGGCTTCGATGGCGTGGAACTGTGTGGCAACAGCGGCTACATGTTGAACCAGTTCCTTTCTCCGTTGACCAACCAGCGCCGCGATGAATACGGCGGCGATTTCGAGAAGCGGTTGAGGTTCCCGTTGGAGGTTGTAGAGAAGATCAGGGCCAAGGCTGGCTCTCGCTTCCCCATCTCCTACCGGATCTCCGGCGACGATTATATGAAGGGCGGCGTCCGGCAAGACGGGGTGAAGCTCATCGCCCAGGCCCTGGAGAAGGCCGGAGTCAGCCTCCTCAATGTCACCGCCGGCTGGCACCAGGCTTTCCTGCCGCTATCGTCCATGGACGTGCCCCGCGGCACCTACGTCTATCTGGCGGAGGGCATCAAGGAGGTGGTCAAGGTGCCCGTGATCACCTGCCACCGCATCAACGATCCGTTCCTGGCAGAGCAGATACTGATGAACGGCCAGGCCGATATGGTCGGCATGGGCCGGCCCTTCCTGACAGACCCGGAATGGCCCAAGAAGGCGGCAGAGGGCCGCTTCGATGAGATACGCCGCTGCACGGCCTGCGACCAGCGCTGCCTCGACGCTGTGTTCGGGATGAAGGAGATCACCTGCACGTTCAATCCCGCCGCCGCAAGGGAGAGGCAGTACGCCCTCGTCCCGGCGGCGAAGCCGAAGAAGGTCATGGTGGTCGGCGGCGGTCCGGCCGGCATGGAGGCGGCCCGCACGCTGGCCCAGAGGGGCCACAAGGTGACTCTGTTCGAGAAGTCGACCAAGCTGGGCGGCCAGCTCAACCTGGCGGCTGTTCCCCCTGGCAGAGGTGAGTTTGCCAACGCCGTCAAGTGGCTCTGCAGCGAGCTCTACAGGGTGGGAGTTAAGGTGGAACTCGGCAAAGAGATCGACGCGGAGGCCATCAAGAAGCAGAAGCCGGACGCGGTAGTGGTGGCCACCGGAGCCACGCCCCTGCGGCCCAAGATTCCGGGCATTGATAGCGACAATGTGGTTTGGGCCAACGA
>CALMBS010000272.1 GCA_937860285.1 uncultured Chloroflexota bacterium | reverse complement strand
GAGCAGATTATCCAGGTGCTACGGGAGGGGGAAGCGGGAGCCAGAGTGGCGGATCTGTGCCGGAAGTACGGCATGAGCGATGCCACCTACTACAACTGGAAGGCCAGGTACGCCGGTATGACCGTATCTGATGTGAAGCGGCTGAAGGCGTTGGAGGACGAGAACCGGCGCTTGAAGCAGATGGTGGCGGAGCAGGCCCTGGACAATAAGGCGCTCAAGGATCTGCTGGCAAAAAACTTCTAGGGCCCAAGACCAAACGCTTGGCAGTGTCCTACTCTGCCGAGAGTCTTGGGCTGAGCATCAGGAAGGCCTGTTTGTTGGTGGGGTTGTGCCGGTCTTCTTACAGCTACCAACCAAAGCCGGACGGTGATGCGTCCATTCGGCAGCGGCTGCGTGAGCTGGCGCAGCAGAGACGGCGGTTCGGCAGCCCTCAACTCCATTTGCTGCTCCGTAGGGAAGGACTGGTGATCAATCACAAGCGCACCGAGCGCCTCTACCGAGAAGAGGGGCTGTCACTCAGACGCAGGGGCAGGCGTCGCAAGAGGACGGCCGGAGCCAGGATTAACCTCCCGGTGCCGCAGCGGCCTAATCAGAGATGGTCCATGGATTTCGCCACCGACACCATTGTCACCGGAAGGCGCTTCAGGGCGTTGGCCGTCATTGATGACTACTCTCGCGAGTGTCCCGCCATCGAGGTGGACACCTCGCTTGGCGGTGTCAGGGTGGTTGATGTGCTGGACCGCCTGGCTGATACACGTGGCCTTCCTGAAGTGATCACCATGGACAACGGGCCGGAGTTTGCCGGCAGGGCGCTGGATGAGTGGGCCTACCGCAGGGGCGTGAAGCTCAACTTCATTCGCCCCGGGAAACCAATTGACAACGCATTTGCCGAGAGCTTCATCGGCAGGCTACGCGATGAGTGTTTGAATGACAACTGGTTCATGAGCCTGAGGCATGCCAGGGACGTCATCGAAACCTGGCGGTTGGACTATAATGACTTCAGGCCTCACAGCTCACTGGCCGGTCTGACACCCAGAGAATTCGCAGCAAGCAATGCAGGACTCTGATTGACTGTGGTACTAAGTATGGGGGAAGGCCAGTCTCACGAAGTTGTAGTACATGAAGTGGAGGGCCAGAGCGTATTCGTGGTTCTCCAACTTTTTGAGAACCCATTGGTTAGCCTGGTGAACCGCCTCATGCTCATACGCATGGTGAGGTTTTGCCGCTCGACATAGCTGGTAGATACATGCTTTTCATCAGGGTTGCCTTCAATGGTGTGCTTTTGAATGCCCGTGCATTCCGCCGGGCATGGGTCCCGCCATCGGGCCTTGCATCGGGCCCATTCCCTGGCCCATGCCGGGTCCCATGCCCTGGCCCATACCCGGGCCCGGTTGAGCGGGTGGTGTCTGCTGAGCGACAGCGGACAAGGCGGTCAGCGACACGGCAACTGCAACAGCGATCAACGAGCGTTTCATT
>CALMBS010000271.1 GCA_937860285.1 uncultured Chloroflexota bacterium | reverse complement strand
GAAGCGGTCGCATCAACCCTGGGTGAAGCGGTCGCATCAACCCTGGGTGAAGCGGTCGCATCAACCCTGGGTGAAGCGGCGGCTCAGGTCCTGGAGGAGCTGCTCCAGCTCCGGTGAGAGCTGGCTCTCGTGCCTGGTCTTGTTGACGCGGGCGTCGTAGAGGGCCTCCAGGTGCTGCAGAATGGGCCGGTACCTCGGCTCCTGCTGCATCATGCGCTCGGCCACCTGGGCCACCGACTGCTCCTGCCCTCTGGCCTTCTCCAGGTCTTCCGGCGCTGCGGGGAACCCGTACATCGCACCCAGCACCTCCATCAGCCTGGTCTGGCCGCGGTAGTCGTTTTCCAGCGTCAGGTACTGGGGCAGGTGCACTATGAGGGTGGCCGTCTCTATGCCCATGGCGGCGGCATTCTGGGTGATGAGCAGTGCAATGCTGGTGGGGCCCACATACTCGCTGGGCTGCACGCTGGCCGTCTCCATCTCGTTCTGGAGCTTCAGGTTGCTGCCCGACCCGCTGACCAGCAGCGGCCGGGTATGGGGCACCATGTCGTACATGGACCCCAGGAGGCAATAGCCGGTCACGCCGAACCGCCCCAACAGCTCCAGGACCGACTCGACGTAGGTCTCGGCCTGCGCATGGGGCTCCAGGAGCCGCAGCAGCAGGAAGTCCCGGCCGGCCTCGGAGCGGCCCCAGCTGACGCTGGTGTTGGGTATGGCCAGGGTGCGGCCTTCCTCCGAGAGCTGCAGGACGGGCCGGTAGCGGGTGAAGTCGAAGAAGGCGCCGGGGCGCTCCAGCTGGCCCATTCCCGTGGTCTCCCACCGGGCCTCCAGCTGCGACAGCAGCAGCGTGCCCACGTTGCCGACATCGATCCACGGCTGAAGGACGGCCAGCACATGAGGCTCCTTCAGCTCCGGCACCGGCTCATGGATCTCAAAGGCACCAACCCTCATACCACCATCCTATCACGAAACAGGGGCGCCATAGTGCCTGCGCAGAGGGCCCGGCGCCCCCTGACGACGGCCAGAGACAGAGCTTGCGCCCCGGACGCAGTCAGGATGCCGGAGGGCTGTCCGGAGGAGCCACCGGCGCCGCGGGCGGCGCTGCCGGCCGGCGGCGCCTGGGCAGGAGCACGGCCAGGATCACGGCGCACACCAGGACGGCCGCCCCTGCGCTCAGACCCACCCAGAGCCACACCCTGGATGACCCGCCCGGCTGGTACACCTCGGCCATGGCCGTGCTGGCGGCACCGGCATCGGAAGCCATGGCCAGGTAGACCGACTGCCCGTCCAGGGCAAAGCGGCAGGTCCGGCCCTCGCTCTCCCACTCGCCCGACGTGCGGGCTCCTTCGGCATCGCCCCGGCGGCCGCTGCCGCCCTGCTCCTCACAACGGTTGGCGCAGGAGTCGTAGAACTGCCGGGCATCATCGGCGTCGTCCCAGAACGTGCTGAGGACAAAGACCTTCCCTCCGGCTTCATCCTCCAGGAACGAGTAGCGGTCCCCGCCCCACCCCTTCGCCGACCTCTCGGCCTCGTCCTCATCCAGGAACTGCTGCAGGAAGAGCTTCAGGTCGAACTCGCCAAACACCCCCGAGTCGATCTCGGTCCACCCCGGCCCCAGGGCCGCGGCCATGTCCGGGAGGGACAGCTCCACGGGCTCATCCCGCTCCTGGTAGTACTTCCGGGGGTGCATGATCTGCTCCGTGGACACGGGGGGATCGCTGTAGGCCTCGTTGACCGCCTCCCAGCCACCATCCCTGATCAGGGCCATGACGAAGCTCAGGCCGTACTCGTAGGGGAAGAGCATGGACTCCTCCACGATCGGCGGCATCTCGATGTCGGCCACCGTCCCGGACCCGCCGGACAGCTCGCCGATGGCGGCCTGCTCTTCCTCCGTCAGGTAGTAGTACGCGTAGAGGGACATGACCGTCATGGCATCCCCTTCAGCGAGGGCCAGCCTGGCCTCAGAGGACTCTGAGTCTTCGTCCATCAGGGCCGTCAGGTCGAAATGCTGGTCCTGCAGGGCATGGGCGTACTCGTGGGCCAGCGTCAGCTTGTCCATGGGTCCGGTCACGGCCGCGGAGTCGCCGATCAGGTACAGCCTGTCCTCCTCATCATCGTAGAACCCCAGGATCTCCTGGGTATGGGCCTCCACCAGGATGTCCTGCAGGTTGTCGCTCTCCTCCAGGAAGTCCAGAAAGACGAAGAGGTCCTGCGTCGCGCTCATGTCCGCGGTGTCCTCCTGCATCGACTCGAGCAGCATGGCCCTCAGCTCATCCCGGGTCATGGTCTGCACGGGGACCGGGTCCAGGCTGAGCTGCCGCAGCTCGGCAACGTGCGTGGCCAGGTCGGCATCAGCCTCGGCCCGGGCGGAGAGCGCCGGGGACAGCGCCAGGACCAGCGCCAGAACCATCACGGCCGGCCCGGCGATCGCCGCCCGCCACCGGCCCAGGAAACCGCCGGTGCCCACCGCGACACATCTCCTGCCCACCGCACCTGCCTCAACCATGCGGACCCTCCTTCTCAAGACAACTCCTCCCACCGAGGGCCGTCGCTGCCGGCGGCATCCCCTTGTTGCCGCCGCAAAGAGCATATGTCCCCGGGACTGATGTGTCAAACGCCAGGTGACCCGGGAGTCGCCTCCTGCGCCCTTTGACAGGTGAAGAAGGCTGGTACACAATAGGACCGAAAGGGGGAACCATGTTCAACACCAGAGTCACCCGGATGCTGGGAATCAAGTACCCCATCGTGGGTGGGACCATGGCCTCGATATCCAACGCCGACTTCACCGCCGCCATCTCGGAGGCGGGCGGCATCGGCGTGATGAACTCCATAATGTACCAGACCAGGGATGACTTCGCCGCGGCCCTGGACCGGGTGAAGAAGCTGACGGACAGGCCCTTCGCCGTGAACCTCAATTTCTTCCCCGCCCAGTTCCCCGTGTCCCAGAGTGAATACACCGAGATCATGGGCCAGAAGGGCGTCAGAGTGGTGGAGACCTCGGGCCACACGACGCCGCCGCCAGAGCTGTGCCGGCGGTTCAAGGAGCTGGGCATGACCTGGATCCACAAGTGCGCCGGTCCCCGCTACGCCGTCAAGGCCGAGTCCCTGGGGGCCGATATGGTGACCGTGGTCGGCTACGAGAACGGCGGGGCCGTGGGACAGCTGGAAATGGGGACCCTGGTGATGGTCCCCACAACGGCCGGCAGGCTCAAGGTGCCCCTGATCGGCGGAGGAGGCGTGGTCGACGGCCGCAGCATGCTGGCCGTCCTGGCCCTGGGGGCCGAGGGCGTTATCATGGGGACGCGCCTGCTGGTGACGCAGGAGAGCCCCCTGCACCCCACCCTGAAGCAGGCGCTGCTGGCCGCCACCGAGCTGGACACCAAGGTGATCATGCGCACCGTGGGGGCGCACCGCGTGTGGGTCAACGGGGCGGCCCGGAAGTGCGCCGAGATCGAGGCCGCCGGCGCCAACTTCGAAGAGGTCCTCAACCTGGTCTCCGGCGAGAACTCCCGGCGCACCTACTACGAGGGGGAGCTGGACCGCGGGATAGTGCCCTGCAGCCAGGGGATCGGCCAAGTGCACGATGTCCCCACCCTGAAGCAGCTCTTCGAGGGCATGATCAGGCAGGCGTCCGAGATCGTGGCCGGGCTGGCCGGCAGCTAGGAGACCGGGCAGAGGAAGGGTGCTGCTATGGACGTTCACGAGTACCAGGACATCCGCTTCAGCCTGAGCGACGGCGTGGCCGTCATCGAGCTGCACCGCCCCGACCACCTCAACACCTACAGCGGACGGATGGGCGTGGAGCTGGGCGACGCCTACCGCCGCTGCGACGGGGATGACTCCGTCCGGGCAGTGGTGGTCACCGGCGCCGGCAAGGCCTTCTGCGCCGGCGCCGACATGAGCGCCGGCGAGGACACCTTCGCCAAGCAGGACGAGAGCACCTTCAGCGCCGCCGGCGTCGATCCCCCCGCCTGGGAGGTGCGCAAGCCCGTGATCGCCGCCATGAACGGCCACGCGGTGGGCATTGGCCTGACCCTGGCCCTGCAGTGCGACATGCGCCTGGCCGCCGACGAGGGCCAGTACGGAGTGCTCCAGGTGCGGCGGGGCATCATGCCGGACGGCTACTCCCACTGGACCCTGCCCCGGCTGGTGGGGACGGGGTGGGCGGCCTACATACTGCTGACCGGGCGCCGGGTGAACGGGAAGGAAGCCGCCGCCATGGGCCTGGCCATGCGCAGCCTGCCGGCGGTCGAGGTGCTCCCGGCGGCCCTGGAGATCGCCCACGACATCGCCCGGAACACGGCGCCCCTTTCGGTGGCCATCGCCAAGCGGCTCCTGTGGGAGAGCCTGCTGCTCTCACCGGCCGAGGTCGGCCGGCGGGAGACGGAGCTGCACCATCACCTGATGGGCCGCTCGGACGCCATCGAGGGGGTGATGGCCTGGCTGGAGCGGCGGGCGCCGCAGTGGAAGCTCAGCACTACGAAGGACTGGCCGGACTGGCCCGGCGTCGACAGATGAGGGAGGGCGCAGCATGGACATCATCGAAGCCATAGAGAGCCGCCGCAGCGTCAGGGCCTTCAAACCGGACCCGGTGCCCAGGGACGTGCTGCAGCGGATCCTGGAGGTGGCAGTACGGGCCCCCTCCACCGACAACACCCAGCCCTGGGAGTTCACCGTGGTCACCGGGCCGGTCCTCGACGAGCTGAAGAAGGCCCTGGCCGAGAAGATGGGTGATCCCTCCGAGTTCACCCCGGACATCCCCTTCCCCGCCCTCACCTACAGGCCGCCCTACCTGGACCGCTCCAAGAAGCAGGGCAAGATGGTCTTCCAGTCCATGGGCATAGCCCGGGACGACTGGCCGAAGAGGATGGAGTGGTACCGCTACATGGCCCGTTTCCTGGACGCGCCGGCGGGGATCATTGTCTATGTGGAGCGCTACCTGGGGGCCTACGCCATCCTGGATGCCGGCCTGTTCCTGGAGAACCTGATGCTGGCCGCCCTGAGCTGGGGGCTGGGCACCTGCCCCCAGATGGCCCCGGTCCTCCATCCGGAGATACTGCGCCGGGACCTCTCCATCCCGGAGTCGAAGCTCATCGTGTGCGCCGTAGCCATCGGCTATCCCGATCAGGACGCTGCGGTCAACCAGTTCCGCAGCGAGCGGGAGCCCCTGGACGCCTTCGCCAGGTGGTACGGCTTCGACTAGCCGTCGAGCTGCATCAGCTGGATCAGGACGCCGTTCGACCCCCTGGGGTTCAGGAAGACGAACTTCATCAGGCCCAGCACCGATTTCAGCCTGACGGGCGATGACGAAGTGAACCGCGCGCCCCGCGCCTTCAGCTCTGCCATCGCCTGGTCGACGTCGCTGACCTTGAGAGTCATGTGCTGCAGCCCCTCGCCATGCTCCTCGATGAAGCGGGCTATGGGGCCAGATGGTCCCAGCGGCTCCATGACCTCGATGTAGAAGTCCCCCAGGGTGAGGAGGCGGAACTTCATGTCGGAGGCTGGGGCGGGGTAGGCCTCGCCGGGCACCACGCCCAGGACGTCGCCCAGAAGGGCCGCTGTGCGGTCCAGGTCCCTGGTGGCGATGCCGATCTTCATCAAGCTTTCGATTCCCATCCGGTCCTCAACCTTTCTCCCCGCCAGCTACCTCCGCCAGCCACCGCTGCGTCCCGATCCTCTTCCGCCGGCGCAGGCCGGCCTGCCGGGCCTCGAGCGCCTTCCTGGCCTCTTCGTCGCTCATGGCCGGATCGCGCATCTCCAGGAACACCGGGCACGGGAAGTCGGCGCACAGCCCGCAGTGCTCCAGGCGCCGGCTGTTCCGGCAGCAGTCGTGCAGCGGGCAGACCTTGACCTCCATCTGCGCCGTCCAGAAGGGTTTCCCCTCCACATATCCGCACCCCCGGCACTGCGGGCCCAGCAGCTCGCAGGAGCCGCAGTAGATGCCGCAGACCGGGGCGTACTTCGGGTCATTGGCCATACGCCTGACCTCCCATCCCCCGGTGCCGCCGCCGGGCGGCCCGGGCTGACTGTCTATATCTCGTGCCGGCCCTCCAGCGCCCGGGCCATGGTCTGCTCGTCGGCGTACTCCAGGTCGCTGCCGAACGGGAGGCCGCGGGCCAGGCGGGTGACCTTCACCCCCAGGGGACCCAACAGCCGGCTGAGGTACATGGCGGTCGCCTCCCCCTCCAAATTGGGGTTGGTGGCCAGGATCACCTCCCTGACCGACCCCTCCTGGAGTCGCGGGAGGAGGGCCTTGATCTTGAGGTCCTCCGGGCCCACCCCGTCCATGGGTGACAGGGCCCCGTGCAGGACGTGGTAGAGGCCGGTGTACTTGCGGGTGCGCTCCACGGCCAGGATGTCCAGCGGCTTCTCCACCACGCAGATCCGGCTGCGGTCCCGTCCCTGGTCCCGGCAGATGGCGCAGGGATCAGCCTCGGTGAAATTCTGGCACACGGAGCAGAGGACGACCTTCTCCTTGACTGACAGTATCGCTTCGGCCAGGGCCCTGGCCTGCTCCGTGGGGATCTTGAGCAGGTAGTACGCCAGGCGCTGCGCGGTCTTGGGGCCGATGCCGGGCAGCTTGTGCAGCTCCTCGATCAGCCTGGCCACAGGCTGTGCGGTGGGGACGGATTCGATGCCCAAGGCCCCCTTCTCTCTACATGCCCGGTATCTTCAAGCCGGCGGTGACCCCGCCCAGGCGCTCCTGCGCCAGCTCCTGGGACTTCTCCATGGCCTCGTTGACGGCCGCCA
The DNA here is from genome assembly GCA_937860285.1 of uncultured Chloroflexota bacterium. Taxonomy (GTDB): domain Bacteria; phylum Chloroflexota; class Dehalococcoidia; order UBA2247; family RBG-13-53-26; genus JAFGCL01. Next base: position 2,953 of record CALMBS010000271.1, on the reverse strand, counting down.
GCACCAGGTCCTCCAGCAGGCTCAGGTCGCTGGGATCCACGGCTTCGGGAGATATCTTGATGGACTGGAACTTCTGGTTGCCGGAAATGACGATCTTCACGGCGCCGCCGCCGGCGCTGACCTCAAGGTTGGTGTTGGCCAGCTCCTCCTGGGTCTTGGCCAGCTTCGCCTGCATGTCCTTTATCTGGCGCATCATGTTCTTGTTCATCATCGCTTCTCTTCTCCTTCCGCCGACTGCGTCGGCGTCGTCGGCGCGTCCTCAATGACGCTGGTGATCCGGGCCCCATGCCCCAGGGCGGCCTTCACCAGCGGGATGTCCTCCACCTTCGGCCGGGGCCTGGCCTCCTTCGACTTGAGCACGCAGCGTATCTTGCAGGGGCTGCCGAACTTCTCGGCCAGCTTCTGCTCCACCATGCGGGCGTACTTGGCGTCCTCAATCTTGTTCTTGTGGAACTCGTGGTAGAAGGCCAGCACCAGCGTGTCGCCCTCGACCGCCTCCGGCTCGCAGGCGCTCCTGAGAAAGGCATCCAGGCTGCCGCTGGAGCCCACGCCGCGAAGGGTGTTGACGAAATCGGCCCACTGGCTCTTGACCCGTTCCAGCCCGGGCGGCGCTGCTGCACCAGGCGGCCCGCTGACCTCCGGAACCGCAGCGGGCTCGACCGCCGCCGGGGGTCCCGCGGACACCCCGGGGGAACCGGCCTTCCCGGCCTCGGTGGTGGCAGCCGGTGCCACGGGCGGCTTCCGGACCTCCTGCAGAGCAGGGGCCACCTCCTCGATCACCGGCTGGGGTCTGGCGCCCGCCGGCTTCGCAGATGCCGCCAGCCTGGGAGGTGCCGCCGGCTTCGCAGATGATGCCGGCCTGGGAGGTGCCGCCGGCTTCGCAGACGCCGCCTCGGCCCTTTGAGGCGCTGCCGGCCGGGGAGACGCCGCCGGCCGGGCCTCCTCCGGCATCATGCTCTCCACCAGCGCCAGCTCCAGGGGCAGCGAGGAGTAGTCACGGGACCGCAGGTCCACCTGCCCGAAAAGCTTCAAGGCCCTGACCACGTCCTCCATGGCCATCCGTCCGGCCAGCTGCTTGACCTCGGCCAGGTCGTCTGCCGCCAGGTCTATGGAGGACTCCGCGCCCGACTTGGCCAGGAGCAGGTTCCGCAGGTACTCCACCAGGCCGCGGTTGAACTGCGCCAGGTCCAGGCCGTCGGCCATCAGGTTGTTGATGGTGTCCAGGCCGGCCGCCACGTCCCGCGCCGCGATGTACCCCACTATCTCCCGGACGCGCGAATCGGTGGTGACGCCCAGCATGTCCTGGACCTGTTCCAGGGCGATCTCGTGGCCATAGTAGGCCACCAGCTGTTGCAGCAGGTTCTCGGCGTCGCGCAGGCTGCCGGAGACGCTCCGGGCCACCAGCTTCAGGGACTGGGGCTCGATGGAGATGCCCTCCTGGCGGCAGATGAGGGACAGCTTGGTGACCACGGCACCGTGGGACAGCCGGCGGAAGTCGAACCGCTGGCAGCGGGACAAGATGGTGGGCAGCAGCTTGTGGGGCTCGGTGGTGGCCAGGATGAAGATGGCATGGGGGGGCGGCTCCTCCAGCGTCTTCAGCAGCGCGTTGGAGGCATCGGTGGTCAGCATGTGCACTTCGTCGATGATGTAGACCTTGTACCGGGCGCTGTTGGGGGCGAACTTGACCCTCTCGCGAAGCTCACGGATGTCGTCGATGCCGCGGTTGCTGGCAGCGTCGATCTCGATCACATCCAGGGCGCTCCCGCCGGTGGTGGCCAGGCAGGAGCTGCAGGCGTTGCAGGGCTCTCCCCGGCCATTCTGCTGGCAGTTCACCGCCTTGGCCAGGATGCGCCCGGTGCTGGTCTTCCCGGTGCCCCTGGGGCCGCAGAAGAGATAGGCGTGGGCCACCCGGCCGCCCTCGAGAGCATTGAGCAGAGTCCGGGTAATGTGCTCCTGTCCTACCACGTCCGCCAGCGTCTGCGGGCGCCACTTGCGATAGAAGACGGTGGAGGTCATGACGAGAGCACTCTCCGTTCCAGCGATTTCATTTCACGTTCCTTTGCCGGCCGGTCATGATCGTAGCCCAGCAGGTGCAGCACACCGTGAACGACGAGCAGGGCCAGCTCATCCTCGACGGGATGGTCCCTCTCTGCCGCCTGGGCGGCGGCCCTGGGGTACGAGATTATGACGTCGCCCAGATGAGCGGTCTCACCGGGCGGCATCACGAACCCGGAAGCGTCGCTTCCGGCGTCGGCCTCCAGCGCGAAGGACAGGACGTCCGTGGCCCGGTCCTGCCCCCGGTACCGGCTGTTCAGCCCGCGCACGGTGGCATCGTCGGTGATGAGCAGGCTGAGGTCCACATCCGTGCCGGAGCCGTGCGCCGCCAGGGCGCCCCGGACCAGCCGGCGCAGCCATTTCTTGTCGATGCGTGCCTGAAAGTCCCGGTCAACGCGAATCACCAGCCTCACTATGCTACAGTCCCTCTCACCGGCTCAACCGGAGAGCGCTTCCAGCGCCTCTCCCAGCGTCTCCACACCCACCGCCTGGATGCCCGACGGCATGGTCAGGCCCCGGAGCGAGGCCGCCGGCCCGAGGCACCGGGCAAACCCCTGCCTGGCGGCATCGGCCATCCGGCGCTCCATCTGGGGCACACCCCGGACCTCGCCGGAGAGCCCCAGCTCCCCGATGACCACCGTCCCCCGGTCCACCTCCCTGTCCCTGTAGCTGGAGGCTATGGCCAGGGCCACCGCCAGGTCGGCGGCCGGCTCGCCGGTCTTCAGGCCGCCCACCGCATTGACAATTATATCCTGATTCGACAGCTTGAGCCCAGCCCGGCGGGAGAGCACCGCGGTGATCAGCAGCAGCCGGTTGAGGTCCACGCCATTGGCCGTGCGCCGCGGCAGCCCGAAGCTGGTGACCGAGGTCAGGGCCTGCATCTCCACCAGCAGGGGCC
>CALMBS010000270.1 GCA_937860285.1 uncultured Chloroflexota bacterium | reverse complement strand
AGTCGGCCGGGAGCTCCAGGATCGGCCGGCCGATCAGGTCGTGGCGGGCGATGTTCTCGTCCTGCGGCACGAAGCCCAGTACATCCAGGCCGATGTCGCTGGCGGACTGTGCCAGGAGGGGACGGTTGCCGGTCACGCGGTTGAAGACTATGCCCAGCCGGCCGCAGTCGATCACCCGGTCCTGGACCACCATCTGGTGGACCAGGGCGGCCGTCTGCAGGCCTCTGGCGGTGGCGTCGCTGACGATTAGAAGGGCGTCCACCCGGCGCACCACCTGGCGGTTGATCTGCTCGACGCCGGCTTCACCGTCGATGAGTATGGTATCGAAGCTTCCGGACAGGGCCTCGATGGCACCGCGCAGGAGGTCGTTGACCGGGCAGAAGCAGCCCAGGGTCTCCGTCCTCCCCATGGCCAGCAGCGCATAGGTCTCCGTCTCCACCAGGGCCTCCAGGAGCATGTAGTCCAGCCTGTCGGCCAGCTGGACCTTCTCGCTCTGGTCACCGCTCCTGGCGGTCCTGATGATGTCCTCGCGGATCTGACCCATGGTCCGCTTTACCCGGACGCCGACGGCGTTGGTCAGGCCCTGGGCCGGGTCGGCGTCGATGAGGAGCAGCCTGCCCGTCCGGTGTCTCTCCAGGAGGGCCCGGGCCATCATGGCCGTGAACGCCGTCTTGCCGGTGCCACCCTTTCCGCACACGGCGGCCAGCGTCTTGACTGCCGGTCTACGGCTCCTGGTCGGGTCCTGATCCATCACCCTTGACCTTGCGGACCTTGATAACTTCCCTGATGTCGTCACAGACCGGCTGGTCGGGGCAGGACTGGCAGTCGTACCCCGAGGAACAGACGTAGATGTCGAAGCCCTTCGACTTCCATTCGTCCTTCAGGATGCTCTTGAATATCTTGTTCACCTGAGCGCTGATGGTGGACAGCGGCTCCAGGTCCTCCCTGCTCGTGGTGACGAACACGACCTCCATCGCCTCCACGCCGGGCACGTCTGTCTTGAAGATGGACATGAGCGCCCTTCCCAGCGTCTCGAAGCGGAACCCCCTGGCCACCGCCTCTTTCCTGACCCGGGACCAGATCACCCCGGACACGCTGCGGATCATGTAGCCCCCGATGCGGTCGGCGACGAACTGGGTGTGCTCCAGGGTCTGGTGGTCCTTCTGGGTCAGCCCCGACCCGCCCACGATCAGCACCTGGCCGAAGGGCAGGCTGGCGTCCGGCGATTCCGGGATGTCCGGCCCGATCAGGGTGACCCGGCCGTCTCTTACCAGGGCGGGGTTCTCGGTCCACAGGAGGAAGGCGGCGGACCCGGCCTCGGGGTTGCCCATCTCCATGAAGGTGTCGCTGCGCAGGATGATGCCCTGGCTGGCCCCCGGCCCGACACGGACGGGCAGTCCCTCCAGGAGATGCGCCGGATCTCCTGGACACTGATACTCGCGGACCTGCCGGCCCCCGGCCCGGAGGTCCGCGGCGTACTCCGCTATCCTGGGTATGTAGGGGTCGAAGATGGACACGGCGCACTCTCCCCTTTCCCGAAGCAGGCTACGGCAGATCGACGCCCACCCGGCGGGCTACTTGGAGACGGCGCTGGCCTGTGCCTGCTGCGCCACCTTCTCGCTGGCGATGAGCGCGGCGCCGATGGCCCCGGCGACCTGCGGGTCCATGGGCAGCTTGTTGATCTGCACCTTCAGGCGCTGCTCCAGCGCCCTGGCCAGTCCCTCGTTCTTGGCGCAACCGCCGGTGAGCACCACGTCCTTTATAAGTCCGACCCTTCCCACCATGGCCGCCAGCCGGCCGGCGACGGCATTGTTGATGCCGGCCACGATATCAGGCAGGTCGGCGCCTTCGTTGATCATGGTGATGACCTCGGACTCGGCGAATACGCTGCACTGGCTGGCCAGGTGCACCGGCTTGGCCGAGTTCAAACCGATGGTGGAGAGCTCCTCAAGGGTGATGTGCAGGGTCCGGGCCATGGCCTCGAAGAAGCGGCCGGTCCCGGCGGCGCACTTGTCGTTCATGGCGAACTCCACCACCTTGCCCTTGTCGTTCACGGATATGACCTTGGAGTCCTGGCCGCCGATGTCCACCACGGTCCTGGTCGAGGGGCGAAGCCAGTGGGCCCCGCGGGCGTGGCAGGTGATTTCAGAGATGTTCTCCCTGGCGAAGCCTACTTTCAGCCTACCGTAGCCCGTGCCTACGAGGTACTCCAGCTCGTTGATGGAAGCCAGCCCGGCCTTCGCCAGCGCCTCCTCCATGGACTTCCTCGCCGTTTCCTCGGGCTTGATGGTGGACGGGGTGATGGCGTAGGAAACGATCTCTCCGTCCTTGAAGATCACCGACTTGCCGGTGGCGGAACCGATATCACAGCCTCCAAC
>CALMBS010000269.1 GCA_937860285.1 uncultured Chloroflexota bacterium | reverse complement strand
TGCTGCTGGGGCACGAGCCCGGGACCACGAGCGATCTCGACGAGATGGAGCAGTCAGCTCTGGGCGAGATGGGCAATGTCATTGGATCGGCCTTTCTCAACGCCATCGCGGACGCCCTGGACATGCGGCTGGTGCCATCTCCCCCCGAGGTGATACTGGACATGGCCGGCGCCATCCTCGACGTCGCCTTTGCTGAGATCCTGCAGCAGACGGACGACGTGATCGTGGCGGAGACCAGCTTCGGCACCTCCGATCGTCAGGCAAGGGGTACCTTCCTGGTCATCCCCTCGTTCAACTTCCTGAAGGTGATCCTGAGCCACGCGGGGGTGGAGAAATGATTGCAGGGAAGGTGGACCAATTGCAGGTGGCTGACTGTAACAGCCTGGCCAGGGCTGACTCACTCATCGCGGTGGGTCTGGGCGAGATAAAGGTGTCGCGGGACCCGGCCGCGGTCCTGGTCTCATTCGGACTGGGGTCATGCGTGGCGGTATGTGCCTACGACCTGGCAGCCAGGGTCGGGGGCATGATGCACGTCGTGCTGCCCTACTGCAGCAACAAGGACTCGGCGCGAAGGTTCCCCGGGAAATACGCCGACGTGGGGATGCCGACGCTGATCCGGGAGCTGGAGAATCACGGGGCCGTCAGGACTCGCATCCAGGTGAAGATCTCTGGGGGGGCCAGCGTCATACATGCGGCCACCTTCGACGGTCTGCTGGACATGGGCCAGAAGAACGTGGTGGCGGTGCGGGCCGCCCTGGAGAGGGAGGGCCTCCCGGTGGTGGCCTTCGATACCGGCGGCAACAAGGGACGGTCGGTGTGGCTGCTGGTGGGGACCGGTGCCATGACGGTGCGCACGGGCGCCGGGGCGACGGTCTACCCGTAAGGCGGGCGCACGGCGCGACGGTGGGCTGTGTGGATCGGAAAACCGGGCCATCTGAGTCTTACTGGTGAGGAGAGGTCGAGAATAGAATACGATCGGGGACGAGGGTATCTGGGGCCCCCAATGGTGCTTTCCAGAAATCGAGGTATTGAAGAAGAGGTGTGGCAATGGCAAGAGTACTCGTGGTAGATGACGCAATCTTCGCTCGCATGAGATGTGCCAGGCTTCTCACCGACAATGGGTATGATGTCGACGAAGCGGCCAACGGGGCTGAGGCACTGGCCAAGTACAAGCAGCAGAAGCCCGATGCCGTGCTTCTGGACATCACCATGCCCGACATGGACGGGCTGGCGGCGCTGAAGCAGATCATCAACCATGACCCTGATGCCAGGGTGGCCATGGTGTCAGCGATGGGCCAGAAGTCCATGGTGGTGGAGGCGCTGGAGGTGGGAGCGAAGGACTTCGTGGTGAAGCCCTTCGATGCCGCCAGGGTACTGCAGGCAGTGCAGAAGCTGTGCGCCAACTAGGGACGCTCGGGCGGGACTAGAGGTTGAGGTATTGGCCGGATGAGTAGTCTGACCAGGGTCCTGGTAGTCGACGATTCTGCGCTGGCGAGGATGGTGATCTCGCGGCGGATCAGCCTGGACCCTGAAATAGAGGTCGTCGGCGTGGCCTTTGACGGCATCGACGCCCTGGAGAAGGTGAAGAGCCTGAGGCCGGACGGCGTCACCCTCGACGTGGAAATGCCGAGGATGGACGGGCTGACTGCCCTGAGCCACATCATGGCCGAGTGCCCGACCGCGGTGGTCATGCTCAGCCGGCTGACCGAAGAGGACGCCGAGGTGACCATCAAGGCCCTGGAGACCGGCGCGGTTGATTTCTTCCTGAAGCCGTCGATGCTCGACAAGGGGGGCCTCTCCAAGGCCATCGCTGGTCTCAACGACAAGATCAAGATGGCGGGCAGGGTGGACATGTCCCGCGTGGTGAGGGCCCTGCGGTCCGGGACGGGCCGCTACCGGAGCCCGGAAATGCTGGCGCCGTCCGCCCGGGCCGGGGCGCCCCGCCCCCAGAGGAACGTGGTCATCATCGGCAGCTCGACGGGAGGACCCAAAGCGCTCTGCCAGGTGCTGCCCGGCCTGCCGCGCGATATCTCCGCGGCCATTCTGGTAGTGCAGCATATGCCGATGGGGTTCACCACATCCCTGGCCCGGAGACTGGGGGTCCTTTCCCAGGTGGAAGTCAGGGAGGCGGCTGCCGGGGACAAGCTCAAGGACGGTCGGGCCCTGGTGGCGCCGGGCAATTTCCACATGGTGATTGACGCTGGAGACGTGGTGACCCTCCACCAGGAGCCGGCCCGCAACGGCGTCAGGCCGTCTATTGACGTGACCATGGAGTCGGTGGCCGCCAATCCCGGATATCGCTGCATCGGGGTGGTGCTGACCGGGATGGGCAGTGATGGCCGGGACGGGGCTGCGGCCATCAAGAAAGCCGGCGGCACCGTGATAGTCCAGGACGAACCGACCAGCGTGATCTACGGGATGCCGCGCAGCGTCGCGGAGAGCGGGCATGCGGACAAGGTGCTGCCGCTGGACCGGATCACGGATGAGATCGTGGAGATGTGCAGGCTGAAGGGGGGCAACAGCCCCCGGCGGGAGCTGGACGCATGCGGGACCTAGAGTACTCGTATCTCAAGACCAGGGTCAAGCAGCTGATCGGCATCGATCTGGACGACTACCGGGAGCGCCAGATGCGGCGGCGGCTGACCTCGTTCATATCCCGCACGTCGGCGCCCAGCGTCGTGGCCTACTGCCACATGATCGAATCCGACCGGCGTATGCTGGATGACCTCCGGGGCTTCCTGACCATACACGTGAGCGAGTTCTTCCGCGATTCCATGCCCTTCGAGCAGCTCCGGACAGAGGTGCTGCCGCAGCTGCTCATGGGACGGCCGCGGCTGAACATCTGGAGCACGGGATGCTCCGTGGGCAGCGAGCCGTACTC
>CALMBS010000268.1 GCA_937860285.1 uncultured Chloroflexota bacterium | reverse complement strand
GGTGAAGAAATCCGGCCTGCGCGGCCGGGGCGGCGGCGGCTTCCCAACCGGGAACAAGTGGCAGTCGACCCGCGAGGCCGAGGGCGACATCAAGTACATGATCTGCAACTGCGACGAGGGCGACCCCGGCGCATTCATGGACCGCAGTCTGATGGAGGGCAACCCCCATAGCGTCCTGGAGGGGATGATCATTGGCGCCTACGCCATAGGGGCGCACGAGGGCTACGTCTACATCCGCCACGAGTATCCCCTGGCCGTGGACAACGTGACCCTGGCCATTAAGCAGGCCGAGGCGCGGGGGCTCCTGGGCAACAACATCCTGGGCAGCGGGTTCCATTTCAAGGTGAAGGTCAGCCGCGGCGGCGGAGCCTTCGTCTGCGGCGAGTCCACCGCCCTGATGGCCTCGCTGGAGGGCAAGGTGGGCGAGCCGCGGGCCAAGTACGTCCACACCTCGGAGAAGGGCCTCTACAACCGCCCGTCCAACCTGAACAACGTGGAGACCCTGGCCAATGTCCCGCATATCATCAACCGGGGGGCGGAGTGGTTCAGCGGCATCGGCACCGAGGGCAGCAAGGGGACCAAGATATTCTCGCTCGTCGGCAAGGTCAACAACACCGGCCTCATTGAGGTGCCGATGGGCATGAAGCTGCGCGACATCGTCTACGAGATAGGCGGCGGGATCAGGGACGGCAAGAAGTTCAAGGCGGTCCAGACCGGCGGGCCCTCGGGCGGGTTCATCCCGGAGAGCCTGCTGGACCTGCCGGTGGATTTCGACGAGCTGACGCGGGTCGGGTCGATGATGGGCTCGGGAGCCATGATCGTCACTGACGAGAACACCTGCATGGTGGACATGGCCAAGTATTTCGTCGGGTTCCTCCAGGAGGAGTCCTGCGGCAAGTGCCTGCCCTGCCGCGAGGGCCTGAAGCGCATGCTGGAGATCCTGACCGACATCACCGAGGGCAAGGGCCGGGATGAGGACATCGAAATCCTGGAGCGCCTGGCGGCCACGCTCAAGGACTCGGCCCTGTGCGCCCTGGGCAGCACGGCGGCCAATCCGGTGCTGACCACCATCAAGCACTTCCGCGACGAGTACGAAGCCCACATCAGGGAGCATCGCTGCCCGGCCGGCGTCTGCAAGCCGCTCATAACGTACAGCATCATCGATGACAAGTGCCCGGGCTGCGGACTGTGCGTCGAGCCCTGCCCCACGAAGGCCATCAGGTTCGTCGCCAAGAAGCAGCCGGTCATCCTGGACGCAGACAAGTGCATCAAGTGCGGCACCTGCTATGACATCTGCAAGATGAAGGCGGTGGCGATCAAATGAGTAAGCTGGTCAACCTCACCATAGACGGCCGCAAGCTGCAGGCGGAAGAGGGCAAGACGGTCCTGGCGGTCGCCCGGGACAACGGCATAGACATCCCCACCCTCTGCTACAATGAAGAGCTGGAGCCGTACGGGGCCTGCCGCCTCTGCCTGGTAGAGGTCACGAAGGGGACCCGGACCCGGCTGGTCACCTCCTGCCTGTACCCCGTCGAGGAGGACCTGGTGGTCAAGACCAGCACCGACCGGGTCATCACCAACCGCAAGATGCTCATGGAGCTGCTCCTGGCCCGCTGCCAGGGGGTCAAGTCGATCGAGGATATGGCGCGGAAGCTCGGCGTGGACCGCCCCTCGTTCAAGCCCGAGTACTGGGAGAAGGACGAGTGCATCCTCTGCGGCCTGTGCGTTCGCGCCTGCGCCGAGGTGGTGGGCACCTCTGCCATCAGCCTGGTCAACCGCGGCGTCAACCGCGAGGTGGCTGCACCGTACCTGGAGACGGCCAACGACTGCATCGGCTGCGGGTCCTGCGTGTACATCTGCCCCACCAAGTGCATCAAGATGGAGGACACCGAGGACACGCGCACCATCGTGAACTGGAAGGCCTCCTTCAAGATGCAGAAGTGCGCCAAGTGCGGGAAGAACTTCGCCCCCGAGAAGCAGCTGGCCTACTTCGCCAGGAAGCTCAACCTGCCGGCGGACACCTTCAACGTCTGCCCCGACTGCCGGTAGCGGGCGTCCACCTGGTTCCTGCCTCACGCGTCTGAACACCACCCGCTTCGCGCCCTGGTGGGCGGCTGGCCCATGTGGTCGCCGAGCGTCACCCAACGAGGGACCAGGCATGGAGTGGCGCGGGCCGCAACGCATTAGCGCGGTCTCGCTGTGGGGAAAAAAGAAAGTACCCCCAGGGCGACTCGAACGCCCGCTCCCGGCTCCGGAGGCCGGTGCTCTATCCGACTGAGCTATGGGGGCACGGTGTATCCATGATACCGCGCCCGCTCCATCGTTGACAATCCCCGCTTCCCCAACGTAGCATTCAGGCGAGCGTTGCCGCTGCGCCCGACGCATCAGGCCCCGCCGGAAGGGAGCACAATGAAGCGTGATCAGCCCGCCCCTCGTAACATCGACGAGTACATCGCCGGCTTCCCGCTCGACGTCCAGGCCATCCTGCAGAAGGTCAGGACCACCATCCGAAACGCCGCCCCGGGCGCGAAGGAGGTCATCAGCTACCAGATGCCGACCTTCGTCCTGGAGGGCAACCTGGTCCATTTCGCCGCCTTCAAAAGCCACATCGGGCTCTACCCCACGCCGTCGGGCACCGAGAGGTTCCGGGAAGAGCTGGCCGGGTATCACACCGGAAAGGGGTCGATCAGGTTTCCCCTGGACCAGCCGATTCCCTACGACCTCATCACCCGGATGGTGGAGTTCAGGGTGAAGGAGAATACGGGGCGCGCGGCCGCCCGGAAGGGGGGAAAGGGGGCGGGATGAGGATCGCCGGCGAAATCGTGATAGCGAAAGCGCCGCAGGCCGTCTTCCCCTGGATCGCCGAGCCGGAGAAGGCCATGCGGTGGCAGAAGAACGTCAAAGGCGGGGAGATCATCACCAGCACCCCGGGCATGGTGGGGACCACCTTCAAGGAGACCATGGAGGAGGACGGCCGGGCGCTGGAGATGCGCGGCGAGATCACGCAGTATGCCGAGAACCGGGCTATTGCCTTCCACCTGGAGAGCCGCATCCACCGTGTTGATGTCACCTATAGCCTGGAGGGCTGCGAGGGCCAGACCAAGGCCGGGGTCCGGGCGGACATCAGGTGGAAGTTCCCCATGAACGTGGTCAGCCTCTTCCTGGGAAAGAGGATGGAGAGGGAGCTGGCGGCCCAGGTGGCCGGGGAGCTGCGGGACCTTAAGGCTATGTGCGAGAGCGAATGACTGGGGTACAGAAGCAGCGCTGGACGTGCCCCGGGTGCGGCGACCTGCTCTGCGTCCACAGGCCGGTATGCCTTTCGTGCGGGCGCACCCGGGGATGAGGTGAACCCTGTGAGGCTGACAGACAGCGAGTTCCGGGCCATGAACTCGGCGCCCCGCCGCTTCCTGCAGCGCAGGGTCGAGTTCCCCCTGTTCCAGCGAATGGGCCTGGCCCCGCGGGACCTCGACATCATCGAGATTGGCTGCGGCTCCGGCTATGGGGCCGAGCTCATATCACGCTGCGGCCCGCGCAGCTACGTCGGGGTGGACCTGATGCCCGAGCAGATCGCGCTGGCGCAGAAGCGCCTCATCCCCGGGGCCGAGTTCATGGCACGGGATGCCACCGATCTCAGCTGCTTCGGAGACTCCACCAGGGACCTCGCGGTCATCTTCGGCATCCTGCACCACATCCCCACCTGGCGCGCGGTCATCACCGAGTGCCATCGGGTGCTGCGCCCCGGGGGCCGGCTCTTTCTGGAGGAGCCGGGCAACCGGGTCATGGCTCTGGCCCACCGGCTGTCCCCCGAAGCCCACCCGAAAGAAGCCCATTTTGATCTCAGCCAGCTGGAGTCGCACCTGGCAGCCGTCGGGTTCGCCATCGAGTCCACGCGTCGCGCCTTCGGATTCGGTTTCTACTGCGCCCGGAAGCCCGTGACGCTGGCCAAGGCCAGCTAGAAGGGAGGACTATGAGCCAACAGGCGGCCATTCACACTGAGAGCCTCACCAAGCACTACGGCCGGGTGCGGGCCCTGGAGGGCCTGGACCTCGACATCCAGCCGGGCGAGGTCTTCGGGTTCCTGGGTCCCAACGGCGCCGGAAAGACCACCACCATCCGCACGCTGATGGACGAGATCCGGCCCACCGGGGGACGGGCCTCCATCCTGGGCATGGACACGCACCGGAGCTCGGTCCAGATCCGGAATCACATCGGCTACCTGCCCGGCGATCTGGCCCTCTACCCCAACCTTACCGGCCGCGAGACCATCACCTACTACGCCAACCTGAGGGGTGGCGTGGACTGGAAGCAGGTTGAAGCGCTGGCCGAACGGCTCCACTCCGACCTCGACAGGAAGGTGGGCGATCTTTCGTCCGGCAACCGGCAGAAGGTGGGGATCATCCAGGCCTTCATGAGGCAGCCCGAGGTCCTCATCCTGGACGAGCCCAGCGCGGGGCTCGACCCGCTCATGCAGCGCGAGTTCCAGGAGATGATGCGCGAGGCGGCCGAGGCGGGGAGGACGGTGTTCCTCTCCAGCCACGCGCTTTCGGAGGTGGAGAGGGTCGCCCACCGGGTGGGGATAATCCGCCAGGGGCGCCTGGTGGCGGTGGAGACCATCCCGGGCCTGCGCTCCCGGGCCATGCGCCACGTGGACCTGGTGCTCGACACAGCGCCCCAGCCCGACCTGTTCGCTGCAGTCCCCGGGGTGCGCGAGGTGAAGGTCTCCGGGCGCCATGTTGCCATGGCCATCTGCGGTGAGACGGGGCCGTTGCTCCAGGCGGTGGCCGGGCGCTACGCCATCCTCGATGTCAGCACCCAGGAGGCGGACCTGGAGGAGATCTTCCTCACCTACTACAAAGAGGACGGGACCGGGTCATGATGCTGTTCCTGTCGAGCGTGTTCACCAAGACGGTCCGCGACAACTGGAGGGGGTGGCTGATCGCCGTCATTTGCCTCTGCGCCATCTTCCTGCTGGCCATGGCGATCTACCGGGACATCGACCTGGGGGTCTACCAGTCCATGCCGGAGGCCTTCCGCAAGATGGTGGGCATCCCGGAGGAGGCCGACGTAGGCAGCCTGGCCGTCAACGCCTTCGTGGGCTCCTACGGCGCCATGGTCCTGGCGGCCATGGCGCTGGCCATGGGCTCAGCGGCCATCGCCAGTGAGGAGAGGGAGGGTACCATCGCCCTGCTGCTGGCCAGCCCGAAGAGCCGGACCCGCGTACTGCTCTCCAAGATAGCGCCCATGGCTCTCCTGGCCGCCGCCAGCGTGCTGGCCATCTGGGGGGCCATCTACCTCTCAGCTGCCAGCCTGAGCGTATCCATCGCTGGCCTGGACGTGGGCGCCCTGATGCTGCACCTGTTCGCCAACTCCGTCTTCTACGGGCTTCTGGCCACGGCGGTCAGCGCCTGGGCCGGCAGCCGGGGGGCGGGGGTGGGCGCGGCCATCGGGGTCATGATTGCCTCGTTTGTGGCGGTGGGCGTCCTGCCCATGGTTGAGGCGGCAGAGGACCTGGGGAAGCCCTTCCCGTGGTACTACTTCAGCGGGGGCGAGCCCCTGCTCAATGGGGTGGCCTGGGGTCACGTGGCCGTGCTTCTCGGTGCGTCCGCGGTCCTGGCGGGTGCGGCCGTCGTCGGCCTCAACCGGCGCGACCTCAAGGCCCAGTCGGTGGGCGAGGGCTGGCTGAAGCGCCTCCGGAGCAGCCCGGCTGTGCGCCGGACCATCGGCCGGCTGGGGGCCTCGGCCCGCGTTTCCAGCATCCGCGCCAAGACGGCGTCGGACTACCAGACCCTCCTCGTTATCACCGCCCTCTACACCTTCCTCATCCAGGGCATCATGATCGGTCCCATCTTCGCCGGCATGTCGGAGGAGGCGCTGCAATCCATGGCGGCCTACCCGGAGGCCATGGTGGCCCTCTTCGGGGGCGGGGACGCATCCACTCCGCAGGGCTACTACCAGATCGAGACCTTTGGGATGATGGCCCCCATCGTGGTCATGATCGTCACCATCGCCATCGGCGCCGGGGCCCTGGCCGGGGAGGAATCGCGGCGCACCATGGGATTGCTCCTGGCCAGCCCGCTGAAGCGATCCCGGGTCATCCTGGAGAAGACGGGCACCATGGTGGTCTTCGCCGCCTTCATGGGGTTCGTGACCTTCGCCGGCGTCGCCCTGGGGTCGGCGGTCGGCGGCCTCGGCCTCAACACGGGCCACATCGCCGCCACCTGCGTGCTGGAGACCCTGGTAGGGCTGGTTTTCGGCGCCCTGTCCCTGGCCCTGGGCGCGGCCACGGGCCGCAAGGCGGTGGCCATCTTCGTCACCATTGCCGCCGGGGTGGCCCTCCACCTCTTCAACGGGCTCACGGTCCTGAACGACAGGCTGACCGGCTGGGCGTGGCTGTCCCCCTTCCACTACTACCTGGGCCATGATCCGCTGAACAACGGCATGGACTGGAGCCATGCCGCGGTGCTGGCGGGCCTGTCGGCACTCCTGATCATCATCTCCATCCCCCTCTTCCAGCGGCGGGACCTCCGGCAGGCCGGGTGAACGACGTCCCGCAGCCACCCTATTGACATACCCTGCGCCTGTGTCTAGTATTCGGGCCGGTGTCGCGGCGTGGCCGGCTGTCCCCGGCCTGAGGCGTCACGCCTCAGGCCGGCGTAGCGTGGAGCCATGGAAGGGAGAGACAGGATGGGCAAAGAGCCTCAGCTGAAGGCTTCGGTTGTCACTGAGTCGATGGAGTTCATCAGGAAGGATCTGGGTGCGCCCGCCCTCCAGAGCATTCTGGGCAGCTTCGACAGCGGGGCCATCGCCGGCAGGAAGCTTCTGCCGTCCGACTGGCTGCCGGAGAGGACGTACCGGGACCTCCTGGTAGCCACCCGCCGCCACCTGGAGTCGGCGGCGCCGCAGAAGAAGCCCGGTGACTTCCTCTTCCAGATGGGCAAGTTCATGGCCCATGACGGCATCAACAAGTACTACAAGCCGCTGATACGAATGTTCGACATGAACTTCATGCTTACCCAGAGCGCCCATCTCTGGGGGGTGATGCATAGCCACGGCTCGGTGAAGGCCGAGCCGATCGGCAAGACCGGCGCCTACGTCTACTTCATCGATTTCCCGGCCCCGTGCAAGGAGCTGTGCTGGATGCTGGCCGGCTACATGTACGCCATCGGCGAGCTGAGCAAGGCCAGGATGGTCCGCGTCGAGGAGCTGGAATGCGTGACGGAAGGCGCCGCGCGCTGCAAGTTCGTTGGTGAATGGAGATAGCCGGGATGGACAAAGAGGCCCGTTTCAAGGCGTCGGTAATGACCTCAACACTCGATTTCGTCAGCCGGGAGCTGGGAGGCCCGGCGCTGCAGGGCATCCTGGGCAGCTTCGACAGCAGCCAGATCGCCGGCAAGAAGCTGCTCCCCTCCGACTGGGTGCTCCAGAAGACCTACCACGATTTTCTGCAGGCCACTCACAGGTACCTCCAGTCCGCGGCGCCTCCCCGGAACGAGGAGCAGTTCCTGTTCCAGATGGGCAAGTACATCGCCCAGGACAGCATTGCCAAGTACTACAAGTCTTTGATCAGGGTCCTGGACACCAAGTTCCTGTTGACGCAGACCCCGCGCATCTGGGGGGTCATTCACACGCACGGGAAGATCAGGGGGGAGCCCGTGGGGAAGACCGGGGCCGAGATCTACATCACCGACTTCCCCTCGCCGAGCCGGCAGTGGTGTGGCATGGTGATCGGTTTCATCCATGGCGTTATCGAGCTGACCAGGGCCAGGGACATCAAGGTGGAACAGGTCGAGTGTGTGATGAACGGGGCGAAGCACTGCCACTTTCATGCGGAGTGGAGGTAAACCCCCGACTATCGTGCCTATTGACATCCTGCGCCGCTCTCTCTACTATTCGGGCCAGTGACGGGGCTCCGACCGGTGCGGCGCGCCCCGGGGTCGGCCGGTGCATACCGGACTGGTGCGGTGATGGGCAAAGGAGAGTGAATGGGCAAGGACCCTGAAGTCAAGGCCTCCCTGGCCACCGCCACCATGGCATTCATCGCCAGTACGCTGGGTGAGCCGGCCCTCAAGAACGTCCTGGCGGGCCTGGACAGCCAGGACCTCTCGTCGGTCAGAGGACTCCTGCCATCCGACCGCATCCCTGAGCGGACGTACCATGACCTGCTGGTCGGCGCCGGCAGGTGCCTCGCGGCCACACCCGGATCGAGGAAGCCGAAGGACTACTTCTTCGAGATGGGCAAGTACCTGGCGAACGATGGTGTGAACAAGTACTACAAGTCGCTCATCCGCATGTTCGACACCAAGTTCATGCTGACCAAGAGTCCCCACATCTGGGGGCTGATACACTCTCACGGGTCTCTGACGGTGGAGACGCTGAGCAACACCAGCTGCTATGTCTATATCTCCGACTACCCCGTGCCCTGCAAGGAGTTCTGCTACATGATGGCGGGATACATGTCGGCCGTGGCCGAGATGACGAAGGCCCATGTCATCCGGATCGACGAGATCGAGTGCGTGAACCAGGGCGCCAAACGCTGCAAGTACTTCGGCGAGTGGAAGCCGGTGTCGCCACAGCAGAAGGCCTGACGCCAGGCGCTGGTCCGGTCCCGGTCCGCGGTCGCGCGCGGAGCGGCCCTGCCGGACTTGATGGCGGCCCCGGGGTACCAACTGCTGCTGCCAGGGAGGGAGACGGAGAATGGAGAAGGAGCCCCGCTTCAAGGCCTCGGTGATGACCTCGACCCTGGGATTCATCAGCAAGGAGCTGGGGGAGACGGCCCTGCAGGCCATCCTGGCCAGCTACGACAGCAAGGAGGTAGCCGGCAAGCAGTTCCTCCCATCGGACTGGCTGCCGGAGAGGACGCACCGGGACCTGCTGGTCGCCACCCGCAAGTACCTGGAAACCACTGCCCGCCAGAAGGACCCCAGGGAGTTCTTCTTTCAGATGGGGCGGTACCTGGCCATCGACGGCATCAACAAGTACTACAAGTCGCTGATCTCGGCTTTCGACACCAAGTTCATGTTGACCAAGACCCCCTATCTCTGGGGGGTGATCCACTCGCATGGATCGCTGAAGGTCGAGCCCATGGGCCAGAACGGCGCCTGCGTCTACATCAGCGACTACCCGGTGCCCTGCAAGGAGTGGTGCCTCATGATGGGCGGGTACATGCACGCGGTGGCCGAGATGACCAAGGCCAGGGACATCAAGCTGGAAGAGGTAGAGTGCGTCACAACCGGCGCCAAACGGTGCAAGTTCGTCGGCGAATGGAAGTAGACCTGGTAGAATGAGACGGTGGGGAGGGCCAATCCGATGAAGGCTGTCGTGGTCTACGAGTCACTGTGGGGTAACACGGCCGCCATTGCCCGGGCCATCGCCGAGGGCATTGGCTCCCAGACGCGCGCCCTGTCCACGGGCGAGGCGGTCGGGGAAGCCATGGCCGGGGTCGACCTGGTCGTGGCCGGGGCCCCGCTTATCGGGTTTCGGCTCCCTGCGGACGGCATGCGGCGGAGCATCGAGCGGGACCCAAAGCACGCCGGGAGGCCGCCCGATCTCGCCAGCCCGTCCATGCGCGCCTGGCTGGCCGCGCTGCCGAAGGGCAGCGGACATGCCGCAGCCTTCGAGACGCGGCTGAAGTGGTCACCCGGCAGCGCCACGGGGGCCATCGCCAAAGGGCTGGCCCGGCTCGGCTATCGCCGCATCAGCCAGGACCGGCGTTTCCTGGTGACCGGCACCTACGGGCCCCTGGCGGCGGGCGAGCTGGAGAGGGCGAAGGCCTGGGGAGCGGAGCTGGCCCGCCTGGCTGAGGGCGGCTGAGGGGCTGGCACGTGGCTATCCGGATCGTCCGCCTCGGAACCCCCAGGACACCATTGGGCTGCTACTGCGCCGAAGAGGCGCATTGTCACCGCTCTATTCTGCGGGCCCTGCTGCTGGAGCGCGGGGCGGAGGTGAGATGACGAAGTCGAAGCTGAACAGGGAGTGGCACCTGGCCCACAAGATGCCGGCCAAGGCCACGCTGGAACAGAGGCTGGAGTGGCATCTGGAGCATGCCCGCAACTGCCAGTGCCGGCCTATCACGGGCCAGATCGCCGAGGAGATGAAGAAGAGGGGCATGACCATACCGGGAGCCTAGGATGGTTCGGCATGGGCCGGCCACCGAACCGGCAGCGAAAGGAGCAACATGCAGGCGCGCGGACCCCTTATGATAGAACACCGCCTGATCGAGACCATGATCGGCGTCATCAACCGCCGGCTGGAACTGGCCGCGCAGGCCAAGGCCATCGACCCGCACTTCGTCGACACCGCGGTCGACTTCATCCGGGTATACGCCGACCGCACGCACCACGGCAAGGAGGAAGACATCCTCTTCCGGGACCTCGGCAGGAAGAACATGACCGAAGAACATCGACGCCTGATGGAGGACCTTGTCGCAGAGCACGTCTTTGGCCGCGAGACGACCCGGTCCCTGGTCGAGGCCAACACCCGGTACCGGAGGGGTGAGGCCGGGGCGCTCCCGGACGTGCTGGCCCACCTCAGAACGCTGGTGGCCTTCTACCCCGGTCATATCAAGAAGGAGGACGCCGTCTTCTTCCCGGCCGCCCTGACGTACGTGACCGGGGAAGAGGACCAGGCGATGCTGGCCGAGTTCCGGGAGTTCGACAGCCGGATGATCCACCAGAAGTACCGGGACGCGGTCAGGGCCTGCAGCACCGGATGAGGTGGCCCCGGCCTCCGGGGGATGGAAGGTCACTCAAACATGAACGACCAGATCAGGACGAAGACGGTCACGGCCAATGGCCTGGACTTCCAGGTCGACACCTGCGGGTCCGGAGACAGGTTGGCCCTCTGCCTGCATGGATACCCGGAGTGCTCCTTCTCCTGGCGCTACCAGCTGCCGCTCCTGGCCAGGCTGGGCTACACCGCGTGGGCGCCCAACCTCCGAGGCTACGACGGCTCCAGCCGGCCGCCACGCAAGTCGGACTACCGGATCGATTGCCTCACCGCAGACGTGGCCGGCCTCATTGACGCCGCGGGAGCCCGGTCCACCCTTCTCATCGGCCACGACTGGGGCGGCGTCATCGCCTGGATGTTCGCCCTGCAGAAGGTCCGGCCCCTGGACCGCCTCATTGTCCTCAATTTCCCCCACCCGAAGCTCTACCGTGAGAGGATCAACCGCTGGCCCAAGATACGCAAGTCATGGTACGTGTTCCTGTTTCAGCTCCCCTGGCTGCCCGAGCTGATGATGGGGTTCCGGGGCGCCGCGGTCGTAGGCCGGACCTTCTCCGCCACGGCGGTGGACAAGTCCCGCTTCCCCGAGGAAGTCCTGGACGTGTACCGCCGCAATGCCGTCATCCCCGGGGCCCTGACGGCCATGATCAACTACTACC
>CALMBS010000267.1 GCA_937860285.1 uncultured Chloroflexota bacterium | reverse complement strand
GGCCCTTCTTCTCCAGGTCCCTGAGGCCGGCCAACGCCTCCTCCTTGGACAGTGCCTCCAGCCCTCCGGTGTCCGGTCCGGTAAGCCAGCTTGCGTCTACCTCGCGCGCGATCCGGCTGAAGCCCGACTGTTCCTGGGGGACCATGCTGACCCCATAGCAGTAGCGCTGCTCGGTGCCCGTCGCCGCCTGGCGGCAGATGCATGGCAGCCTGACGATGGAGTTGACGAAGCCGAGGATGCGCTCCACATCCTCGATGGGCACCACCTGGCCATAGTGGGACTTCTTCTGCCGGTTGACGATAAATGGGGTGATGACCGACCGGACGAAGGACGGGGCCCGCCTCAACTTCTCCAACCCCTCCATCCCCTTGCTGACATGGTCCGGGGCCCGCAGGAAGTCCTGAAGAAACCTGCGCCGGCGCAGGTCGCTCAGCAGGTCCTCAGAGTAGTTCTCCGCCCGCAGGTACCACTTCTGGCCCTCGCCGTGCTTGTGGCAGAACTCGCACATCCACCCCTCCTCCACCCGAATTATAGCACCTGGGACAGCCACGCCAGCGGTGAGAGGAGAGAGTTGGTCCGAGACAGAGCAGGCAGGGACAGACTCGGATGGAGGCAGGGCTGCGCTAGCCCCGTGAAAGCGCCGGCCGGCGGCGCCGCTTCGGCGAGAGGGCGAAGCACACAGAGAAGATGACCGCCGCCGTGAGCACCACCGTGGCGCCGGACGGCAGGTCCCACCAGTAGGAGAAGAGCAGGCCCGCCACGCCGGAAACCACGCCGATCACGACGGACAGCCCCATCATCCGACCGAAGCTGCGCGTCAGCTGGTGGGCCGCCGCCGCGGGGATGACCAGCAGGGCCTCCACCAGGATGATGCCCACGATCTTGATGGAAACGACGACCGTCAGGGCCATGAGCGCCAGCAGCAGGAAGTAGAGCGCCCGCACCGGCAGCCCGCTGACCGCGGCCATCTCCTCGTCGAAGCTGACGAAGAGCAGCTCCTTGAAGAGCAGGGCCACGACCAGCACCACCCCCAGCCCCAGCCCCAGGATGAGCCAGAGGTCGGAGGCCGAGACCGCCAGGATGGAGCCGAACAGGTACCCGAAGAGGTCCACGTTGTAGCCCTCCTTGAGGCCGATGAAGAGGGCCCCCAGCGCCATGGTGCTGGCGAAGGCGATCCCGATGGCGGTGTCCTCGGAGACCCGCCCCCGGCGGCTCACCCAGCCGATGGCCATGGCCGTCGCCAGGCAGAAGGGGATGGCCACGCCTATGGGGTCCAGCCCCAGCAGGTAACCCAGGGCCACACCCCCGAACGCCGAGTGGGAGATGCCGGCCCCGATGAAGGCCATCTTCCGCAGCACCACATAGGTGCCCACCACCGAGCACACCACCCCCACCAGCACGGCCGCCACCAGCGCCCGCTGCATGAAGGGATAGCTCAGGATATCGCTCATCCGTGCCCTCCCGGCACGTTGTGGCCCCCGTGCCCGTCGTGCTCTTCCACCACGCGGTGGGGTATCCGGCCGTGGGCCAGCAGCTCCACCTCGCACCCGTAGACCTTCTCCAGGGTGCCGGCGGTGATCACCTCGGAGGGCGGGGCGTGGGTGTAGAGCGTCTGGTTGAGGCAGGCCAGGTTCTCCACGTAGGCCGACACCACCGCGATGTCGTGCGTCACCACCACGATGGTCAGGCCCTGCTGCTCCTTCAGCCCCTGCAGCAGCTCGTAGAACTTCTCCTCGCCGTAGGCATCGACGCCGGCCGCCGGCTCGTCCAGCAGCAGCAGCTTGGGCTCGGTGGCCAGGGCCCGGGCAATCAGGACCCTCTGCTGCTGTCCCCCGGAGAGCTCGGCCAGCTGCCGCCGGGCGAAGTCCTGCATCTGGACGTCCTCCAGAGCGCGCATGGCCGCCTCGCGGTCCGCCTTCCCGGGGCGCCGGAACAGGCCGAGGCGCCCGTACCGACCCATCAGCACCACGTCCATGACGGAAACCGGGAAGCTCCAGTCGCCCTGGCTCCGCTGCGGCACGTAGCCGATGAGGTGGTGCCTGGCCCCCAGCCGGTCCGGAGGCACGCCGAACACCTCCACCCGGCCCCGGTCGGGTTTCACCAGCCCCAGGATGACCCTGATCAGGGTCGTCTTGCCGCTCCCGTTGGGCCCGATCAGCCCCAGGAACTCGCCGTCCTCGATCTCCATGTCGACGTCCCGGAGGGCCAGCGTCTCGTGGTACGTGACCCACACCCCCTCCAGCTTGACCACACTGGTCTTCGCCGTCATGCCATGGCCTCCGCCATCTGGTCCACGTTGTACCTCATGAGCGCCAGGTAGCTGTCGCGGCCCTCCAGGCCCTCACCGCCCATGGGATCCAGCAGAAGCACCCTGGCGCCGCTGTCCGCGGCGATGGCCTCGGCGGCCTTGGCGCTGAACTGCGGCTCGGCAAAGACGGCCTTGACGTGGTGTTCCCTGGCCACATCCACCACGTGCATGATGTACTCCACCGAGGGCTCCTTGCCCGGCGACTCCTCGATCACCGCCGCCTCCACCAGCCCGTACCTCTGGGCGAAATACGTCCAGGCGGGATGGAAGGTGATGAACTCGCGCGAGGTGAAGGACCGCGTTTCCGAGGCGATCTCCTCGTCCAGTGAGCGCAGCTGGTCGATGTAGCCGGCGGCGTTGTCCTCATAGAAGTCCGCATTGTCCGGGTCCGCCGCCGCCAGCGCGGCGGCGATGGCCTCCACCTGCTTCTGGGCCAGCACCGGGTCCAGCCAGTAGTGGGGGTTCACCCCTCCGTGATCGTCCTCCTCGCCCTCGTGCTCATCACCCGAGAGCAGCAGGCCTTCCTCCGCCAGCGCCGCCGAGGTATTCAGCACCGCCAGGCTGTCACTCGCCGCCGACTTGAGGTCTTCCACCCAGAAGTCCAGCCCCGCGCCGCTGACCACGAGAAGCATGGCCCCGGCGACATCCCTTACGTCCCCCGGAGTGGGCTCGTACGTGTGCGGGCTGGCCCCCGACGGCAAGAGAGTGGCCACGTCGACCCTGTCCCCCGCCACGTTCTTCACGAAGTCCGCCAGAGGGAAGATGGTGACCACCACCACCGGTTTCCCGGTCACCTCCTTCTCGCAGGTAAGGCCGCCGGACAACGCCCCCAGCGCCACCAGCAGCGCCAGCGCCACGAGAGGAACCCGCCGCCAGCAACCCCGCGGCCGGCCCCGACCGCGTTGCGGGCCGCCGCCAACGACGGGCCCGCCACTCGCTTCCCGGCCAATCACGTTCGTTTCGCGCCCCTTCCGTCCCACCGGGTATCCCGGGCCGTCGCTGCC
The DNA here is from genome assembly GCA_937860285.1 of uncultured Chloroflexota bacterium. Taxonomy (GTDB): domain Bacteria; phylum Chloroflexota; class Dehalococcoidia; order UBA2247; family RBG-13-53-26; genus JAFGCL01. Next base: position 8,075 of record CALMBS010000267.1, on the reverse strand, counting down.
GCTTCAGTCACGGCAGTCCCGGCACAGGCCCGAGGACTCGGTAACATGGTGTTCCGCGCGGAAGCCCAGCTTACGCGCCGCTTCGCTTTCCTGCCGGCAGAGCGCTTCGTCGCGGAACTCCTGCAGGCTGCCACAGCCACGGCATATCAGGAAGCGATGGCACCCTTCCTCCTCCAGGAGATCGCACCTGACATACCCGCCCTGGGAGAAGACGCGGTGCACCAGGTTCAGCGAGCAGAGCAGGTTGATCACCCGGTAGATGGTGACCTGGTCCAGGTGCCGGCCCCCCTCACCCATCATCTTCCCGATGTCGCCCGGTGACATCGCGCCCTCGGCCCTCCCGATGGCCTCGATCACCTGTCTGCGCGGCCTGGTGACCTTGTACCCCTTCTCGCGAAGCACAGCGATGGCATGTTCGGCAAAAGACATACGTTGACCCCGTCCCGGCGGGCTATGAGCTGACTATAGCACGCGGCGCCGCCAAATGCAATTCTGTTGCATTAGAGCGCCGGCCGTTCATCCGTCCGGTCATCCAGGTCACACGCCGCAGGCTTGACATCCTATAGGTTTATATCGTATACTTCATGATGTCGAAGAGGGGCGCGCTCACGAATCAGAACAAGGAGGGTGAATTGACTGAACTGGACCGCGCATTCGAGATGATCCTGGAGTGGAAGGCCCGCCGCATGCTCTACGCTGATTACCAGGCCAGCGTCGGCGCCGCCACGGCTTCCTACGACCGGTCGTTCAAGGTGGGGGCCATCGACGCCATGGTCTACGACCTGGCTTCCCTGGTGGGCTTCAACCGGAAGACGCCCGATCACGCCAACTGGGCCTCGTACGGGGTGCGCAAGACGTTCCTGGACAAGCTGCGCAACGGCATAGCACCGCCGCAGGCACCGGCCGCGCCGGACCCGGCGCCGGCGCCCGTCGAGCCAGCCACTGACGCTGTTCCTGCCATGGACTAGGACCTCAGCACGGTGAGGGTGGGGCCGTCCCCCCGGGGCCAGTCTCCGCGGCCCCGCCCTCCCACATTCTCTGCTACCGCTGCAGCTGGCGCACGACGGACTCCACCTTGCCGCTCATGGTCAGGAGCTTGTCACGGCGGTCGTCGATCTTGATGGTGGTCACCGCCCGCCGGGCGCCCGCCGCCAGGACTGCGTCATGCATCTTCCGGGCCGCCCGGAAGACGTCGTCCAGCTCCCCCTCAAGGATGGTCCCCATAGGCGTGAGCTCGTAGACCACCTTCTTCTCCTTGCGCAGTACCTTCAGGGCCGCCGCCACATGCTTGCTCACCGAAGTGGTCCTGGTGCCTATGGGCACAATGCTGATCTCGGCGACTGCCATTGCGGGCCTCCTTCATGCCCCAAACTTGAGGCTATTCTAGCAGGCAGCAGCCACCGCGGGAATGATGCCGTCACGCGTTTCCGGGCAGCGCCTGACGGCGTCAGCGACGCAGCGAAGCCGCTATCCGGATGGCATCGGCCCGGCACGATTCCAGGCACCTGCCGCACCGGGTGCAATCGGTGCAATTCTCGATGTCCTCCAGCTTCTCTATCCTGGCTGGGCAGACGCTGAGGCACGCCTGGCAGCGGCTACACTTGTCGAAGTCCACCCGCACTTTCAGCAGGCTTACGGGGTTGAACAGGCCCAGCACCGCCCCCATGGGGCAGAGGAAGCGGCACCAGAACCGCCCCACCAGCACAAACAGGACGAGGGCTGCCGCCAGGGTCACCAGGTGAACATAGAAGAACGTCCCGAAATGAAAATCGGCGGACACGAAACGCTGGGGGATGGCGGCGAACAGGCTGCCCGCGGGGCAGACCTTGCAGAACAGCGTCTCCCCGGCCGCCCAGGCCAGCACTATCGCGGCGAAAAGGACCACGAACTTGATCCAGGCGCCGCGGGGTAGGCGCAGGATGTCCCGGCCCTTCCGTCCCCTCACCAGCGAGACCACGTCCTGCACCAGGCCGAAGGGGCAGGCCCAGCCACACCAGAACCTCCCCAGCGGCAGGCCAAGGAGCCCCACCACGCCCAGGGCGTAGAAGGGGAACTGCTGCAGGGCGGCGTAGTTCTGAAAAACACCGATGGGGCAGGCAAACGCCGCCGCCGGGCAACCGTGGCAGTAGAAGAAGGGGCAAGGGATGCCCGTCTCCAGCACGGCCAACAGGCCCAGGTTGGCCACCATCAAGGCCAGTATCTGGATGGTCCACCGGATCTTGCTCATGGGCCCCCGTCACCCGATCCCGACACAGGATACGCAGATGACTCTCACCAGGCTGCGCACCGCCTCGTACTGGCTGGCCGCAAAGGCCGCGACGAAGCCAATGAAGAGCACCAGCAGAAGGATGCGCAGTACCAGGCCGCGGCCCGGCCCCTTCCGGTCAGCCAGCGTAGCCCGCCAGCACGGAGTCTATTCTCGACCTGAACGCGGCCGGGCCCAGGTCCCCCGTTATGCGATCGATCTCCTGGCCCGACGCATCCGTGAAGATCGTGGTGGGGACGTAGAAGCTCTCCCCGTCTCTCATGTAGTCCAGGTAGAGCCGGCTCTTCCAGGTGTTGCTCTTGACGGGCACCAGCCTCTCATTGATGAGTGTGCTGACCTCTTCATCCGAGAACGTGCCGGCATCCAGCCGCTTGCAGGCCGGTCAGGTGTCGGTGTAGAAGTTGACCATGATGGGCTTGTTCTCACTCGCCGCCTGCTGCCTGGCGGCCTCCCAGTCCCGGAGGAAGACGACCCTGGTCTCCACGCTTTCGGTGCACCCTGCCCCCCCGGCCACGGCCAGGGCCGCACTCAGCACCACCAGGAGCACCCCGGCGAGCCTCCGCAGCCGCTCTGCCGGCGCCGGCGGCCAGGCCATCGGGACCCCCGCAGGGAACCTCACCGGCCACCCCCCGGGCAGGCCCCCTGCCCTTCCTTGACCACCAGCGACCCCACGGGGCACGCCCGCACGCACTCCAGGCAGGAATCGCACCTGGCCTCCGCCATGGGGATCCGGTCAAAGGTGCTTATGATGGTCTCCAGCCCGCGGAAGGCGAAATCGATGGCGCCCACACCCTGGCGCTGGCACACCCAGACGCACTTCCCGCACAGGACGCACTTGTTGGGATCATAGGTGAACAGCGGGTGGCTGGCGTCCACCGGCAGGTCCCGCGCTATGGGCCGCAGCCTCTGCACCTTCAGCTTGAAGCCCTGGCGGGCGGCTATCCTCTGCAGCTCGCAGCTCCGGTTCTTGGGACAATGAGCGCAGTCCAGGTGGTGGTGCGACAGGAGCAGCTCGAAAGCCGTGCGGCGGAGCTGCATAACCGCAGGCGTGTCCGTGTGGACCACCATGCCTTCCTCCACAGGCTGGCTGCAGGCGGTGACCGGCGCCCGCCGGCCCTCTATCTCTACGAAGCAGAGCCGGCACCCGCCGAAGGGCGGGTCCGCCTCCCGGATGGCGCAGAGGCTGGGGATATATATGCCGTGGTCCAGGGCCGCCCACAGGAGCCTGTCTCCTGCGCGGGCCCTCACCTCCCGGCCATCAATGCTGAGGACGACTTCCCTGGATATGGCTGCCTCCGATCACATCTACAGAACAGGATACGCCGCCGGTCCGGCCGCGGCCAGTCACTCCGCCAGCCAGTCCCTGGCCTCCTGCTCGGTCTTGAAGCCCCGGGCCGGAACCGCCACCTTGGAGAAGACCAGTTGCACCACGTCCATGAAGACCTTCTTCACCCCGGTGGCGCCCACCACGGCCAGCTTCGATATCCTCTTGCCGCCCGTCTCCGGTCCGTTTTTCTTGATCCAGTCCATCACCTCTTTGGACACCGTCGAATCCTCGATATTGGCCAGATACAGCACCTTGGAAGGCTGGGCCCACAGGATGGTCTTGGATTTCTCCACTGCCGCCACGAACTCGTCACCGGTAGCCTTGCGCACATCGACGTACAGGATCTTCTTTCCCTTGTAGTCTATCCATTTCGGCTGCGGATCCATCTCCAGCCCTCCTCTCGACTCACCGAATAGAGCACCCCGGGCCCTGACTCCACGGCCGCGCACCGGGGGTCAGGCTACTTGACCAGCCAATCCAGTGCCTCCTGCTCGGTCCTGAAGGGCCGCGCCGGCACCGCCACCCTGGCGAAGATGGTCGTCACCGCATCCATGAGCACCTTCTTCACTCCGGTAACACCCAGGATGGCGATCCTGTCCACCTTCTTCTTCGCGGTATCCGGGCCATGGCGCCTGAGCCAGTCCATGACCTCCCGCGATACTGCCGCATCCTCGATGTTGCCCAGGTAGAGGACCCTGCCCGGGGACTCCAGTATCATCCGGTCGGCTTCCTCCAGGAGGGCCACGAACTCCTTTGAGCTCAGCTTGCGGTAGTCAGCGTAGAGTACCCTTCGGCCCTTGTAGTCTATCCACTTCGCCGGCATCTCTCCCTCCTTTGTCTCCCTTTGGACCCGGCTTCACGCCTCCGGCTATTCCCCCGCTTGGCGCCCCTACTCCACCAGCCAGTCCAGGGCCTCCGGCTCGGTCTTGAAGGACCGGACCGGCACGCCGCTCCTGTCGAACATGCTCACCACCGCGTCCATGAGGATCTTCTTGACCCCGGCCACCCCAACGACAGCCAGCTTGATGAGCATCTTGCGGCCCATGCGGTCCACGATCTCCTTGATCACCTTCATCACTTCCCGGGACACCGCCGCATCCTCGATGTTGCCCAGGTAGAGGATCTTGCTCGGCGATGCCCGGGCCAGGGCGTCGGCTTCCCGAAGCGCCGCCACAAACTCCTGCGAGGTGGCCTGGCGTACATCAACGTAGAGGACCTTCCTGCCCCTGTAATCTATCCACTTCGCCGGCATCCGTACCCCCTTCTTCAGACTGCCGGGCCGTCGTCCCCGGCGCTGTTGCGGGCGCCGCTACTTGACCAGCCAGTCCAGGGCATCGCCCTCCGCCTCGAACTTGCGGGCGCAGTCCCTTCCCAGGGCCGCGACAAAGGAGTCGAAGAAGACCGCCAGCAGGCCCGTGACCCCGACCACGGCTATCTTCTCCGCCCGCTGGTGCAGGACCATCCTCGCCGACCCCTTGAGGTAGTCCATCACCTCCTTGGTCACCACAGCGCCTTTGACGTTACCGAGGACCAGCACCTTGCCCCGCGAGGCCGCCACCGCGTCATTGGTCTCCTTCATCAGGGGCAGTATCTCACGGGGCTTCATCCCACGGTAGTCCACGTAGAGCACGCTCCGGCCGTGGTGCTCCATCCATTTCCAGCGCATTCCCACTATCCGGTCCCTCGCGCCATTCGACCCCGCGGCCCTCACCGGGAGGGGGACCACCCTATTGCCACGGGCCCCTCCGCAGCCTATAATGGCTGCGGCTTCCCCCGAAGCCAGCCCATTCTACCACCACGGTTTCCGGTTTGATAAGATACATCCTGCAGACAGGAAGGAGAAGTGGGGCATATGGTGAACGAGATCAAGGACCAGGACTTCGATCAGGAAGTGCTCAAGTCCAGTCTCCCCGTTGTAGTCGATTTCTGGGCCCCGTGGTGCGGCCCCTGCCGCCAGATCGGGCCGATTGTGGACAAGCTGTCCGAGGAGTTCAAGGGCAAGCTGAAGTTCTGCAAGCTGAACGTGGACGACAATCATGACGTCCCGTCCAGGTATCACGTCATGAGCATCCCGACTCTGATCTTCTTCAAGCAGGGGCAACTGGCGGACCAGACGGTGGGCGCTCTCCCCGAGAAAGCGCTCCGCTCGAAGCTGCAGGACCTCCTCTAGGCCCGCCGGCCCGGCTCGAAGGGGCCGTCCTGGCGGTACGGCTTCTTCCACGGTTCACGCTGCAGGGCACGGCAGTCCGCTACGGCCCGCCGCAGCGCGGTCACCGCCAGGGTGGCACAGTGTCTTTCGGCCTCCGGCAGACCGCCCAGGCTGTTCATGACATCGTCCTCACCGAGAGCCATGGCTTCGGCCAGGGTCCGGCCCCGGACCAGGCCGGCCGCCGCGCTGCCGCAGGCGACCACCGGTCCGCAGCCATCCGTCATGAACCTGGCCTCCAGGATCCGGCCGTCGACCACCCGCAGGGCCATCTGCATCGAGTCGCCGCACGGTATGGCCGCCCGGCCAAGGCCGTCCGGGGCCCGGAGCTCGCCCATGTGGCGCGGGTTGGCGGAACGGTCGTCCAATGACATAGGGCACACCGGGGGCAGCTAGCGGCCCACGGTCGTCGTCACACCGGCAGCCTGGACGGTCTGCCGGCAGCGCTCAATCTGCTCGACGGTGGGGCCAGGCAGGTCCTGCAGGGTGAACCTTCGGCCCAGCTTCTCGAACTTGGAGGCCCCCCAGGCGTGGTATGGCAGGAGGGAAACCTTGGCCGCGCCGATCTCTTTGGCGAACCTGGCCGTCGCCTTCAGGTTCTCCTCCGAGTCATTGTAGCCCGGCACCAGCGGCACCCTCACCCAGAGCCTGCGCCTGGCGGCTGCCTTTCGGGCATTCTCCAGGATCAGCTCATTGGTCTTCCCGGTCCCTTCGCGGTGCTTCTCCGGGTCCATGTGCTTGACGTCGTACAGCACCAGGTCGGTGTGCTCCAGGAGTCTCTCCAGTATGCCCCACTCAGCGAAGCCGGAGGTCTCGATGGCGGTGTGGAAGCCCCTCCGCTTGCAGGCCTTCAGGAGCTCGACGGCGAAATCCGCCTGCTGGACCGGATCGCCGCCGGAGAGGGTGATGCCGCCGCCCGAGTTCTGGTAGAAGAGGTCGTCAGCGGCCGCTTCCTCCATCACCTCATCCACGCTCATCCACTTCCCCGTGGCCGCCAGGGCCCCGGTGGGGCATACATCCGCGCACTGCAGGCACCGGTTGCACAGCCCCCGGTCCAGCTTCCTGCCCTTCTCATCAACCGTGATGGCATTCACCGGGCAGACCTGCTGGCAGCGGCCGCACCGCGTGCAGCGGAGATCATTGGTGACGATCTCCTCGTAAGCATTCCAGGACTCCGGGTTGGAGCACCAGCGGCAGCGCAGTCCGCAGCCCTTGAGGAAGACAACGGTCCTGATCCCCGGCCCGTCGTGGATGCTGAAACGCTGGATGTTGAACACCAGCCCGAGCCGGGACGGGGACCCCTGTTGCGTGGACATTGCTGCTAGCCTCCTTGTTTTCAGCGAACAGGTATAGGATAGCCGAAGGCAGTAACGGGTTCAAATCGTTGGTGCCGGCAACGAAGATGGTCCCGGCGCCAGGCACGGGACCACCTCGGATCGCGATGCTGTCAGTAGCGCTAGAAGCGGCGGCCGCCCCGCGGCATCAGCAGCACGTAGCCTATCACGCCGAATGCCAGGAGGACCATGCCTATGCCCAGGAGGAGGGTCCCGGTGGGCTCGACCTCCTTCAGCGTATTGGGGTCCTTGTCTCCTGTGAGGGCACTGTCCAGGTAGGCGCAGGCCTGGTCATAGTGCGCCCTGGCCTCATCCACGTTGCCGGAAGCGTACGCCTGGTCGCCCAGTTGCTCCTCCATGGCCGACTTGGCCGCCAGCTCCCTGGAGCCGGTCGTGTTCAGCGCCGGGGTGCCGATGGCCACCAGCTTCTGCTTCGCCGCCATGACGGCATTCTGGTCCACGGAGTAGATGGCGAAGTCGTCCCCGGCCGCCGCCCACCTGGCGGCGTACTGGTAGTTGGCGATGATGCTCTGGCCCGCGGCCGGCGCGGCGCTGAACGTGAGCGTACCGGCATCATGGTCTATGGCGTAGCCGGTGGACACCGCGCAGTTCACGTACACCCGCTCCGTGGTCGGGACCACCGGCGGATGGTCCAGCTGGAACACCGTCTGGCTCCCGTTGCCCGCGTCCACGATCTCCACCTGCTGGTAGTCCACACTCACCGTAGCCCCCAGCGGATGAGCGGCGGCGAAGGTGATCCTGGCCCCGCCCACACCGTAGTAGCAGTCCAGGGTGTAGTCGGTGGTCAGCACCCCGTTCACGTAGACGTGCAGCGTGGACGGGTCCACCGGGCCGCTGTCGAGTATCCATACAGTGCCGAGCCCGCCGAGATTCGGCCTGCTGCTGTGCCGCCCCCCCCCCGTGCGCCCCTCCGTCGCGTAG
>CALMBS010000266.1 GCA_937860285.1 uncultured Chloroflexota bacterium | reverse complement strand
TGGAGACCGAACAGCAGAACGTGCCCGGCGTGGTGGACGGCCACCCCAACTGGCAGCGCAAGGCCCGCTACAACCTGGATACGTTCTCGAGGATGCCGGAGGTGCTGGAGCTGCTGCGGAGCGTCACCCGGTCGCCGGCGACTGAGCGCGGCGACGGCGCCTAGCCGGCCACCTCTCCCCCGTCTACGGAGAACGCCGACCCCACGCAGAAAGAAGCCTCGTCGGAGCACAGCCACAGCATGGCCGCGGCGATCTCCTCCGGTTTCCCCAGCCGGCCGATGGGCTCCATGCCCACGTAGACCTTCTCCATGTGGGGCTTGTCCGTCAGCTGGTGGGTGATCAGCGGCGTGGCGATGACCCCGGGGCAGATGCAGTTGATGCGCACCCCGGTGGTGGCGTACTCGATGGCGGCGGACTTGGTCAGCCCCACCACTCCGTGCTTGCTGGCCACGTAGGCAGTCTGGCCCACGAGGCCGTGCAGCCCCGCCAGGGAGGCCGTGTTGACTATGGCTCCCTTGCCCTGCTTGAGCATGTGCGGGATCTCCGCCTTCATGCACAGGTAGACGCCCTTGAGGTTGGTGGCCATGACGCGGTCCCAGTTGTCCTCGGAGGTCTTATGCACCCGCTTGAGGGGCTCGCCGATGCCGGCGTTGTTGCAGGCGCAGTCCAGGCGCCCGTAGGCGTCGATGGCCTTCTGCACCATGGCCTCGACCTCGGCTGCTTTGGAGACGTCTGCCTTGACGAAGACGGCTTCGCCGCCGGCCTCCTTGATGAGCCGGAGTGTCTCCTCCCCGCCCTCGACCCTGATATCGTCGATGACCACTCTGGCCCCCTCGCGGGCAAATGCCAGGCAGGCGGCCCGGCCGATGCCCGACCCTCCGCCGGTCACCAGGGCCACCCTACCTTCAAATCGCTTCATGCTATGACCTCCTGACACGGGTTTAGTGCCAGTATATTGTCACCCCGACGCGGCGGTCAATCTGAGCGCGGGCTCCCGCCGGAGGTCCGGGGCAGAGGGCGATGCGGTCGGCCGTCCGGCGAGTTTACGGGGCAGAGTGAAAGTGATAGATTAACCCTGCAGGACCAAGGCATGAACAGCGAGTTCACCCTGTACCGGGAACCCAGTCTGCGCCGCCCCCGGCTCATCGTGGGGCTGCCGGATGTCGGCTACGTTGGATTGAAGGTCATCGACTACATCAGGGGCAAGCTGGGGGCCGTGGAGATGGGCCGCATCGAGCCGCACCGCTTCTCCACCGTGCCCTGGGTGTCGGTGGCCAACGGGGTGCTGCGGGACGTGGAGCTGCTGCGGAACGGCTTCTACTTCTGGAGGAACCCCGGTGACGGGAGCGACATCGTCATCTTCCGCAGCGAGCAGCCTACCGCCAAGCCCTACGAGTACGTCGAGGTGATCCTGGAGGTGGCCCGCCATATCGGCGTGAAGAGGGTATACCTGGTGGGGTCCTTCGGGGCGGTGGGCGCAAACCACCGGGAGACGCCGACGGTGCTCGGCGTAGTCAACATGCCGCGCCTGACACCTGTCCTGACGGAGGGCGGGGTGGAGCCGTACCCGGAGTACAAGGGCATCGGCACCATACACTCGTCGCTGCTCTGGCTGGCGCGGTCCCGGGGCATAGAAGGGGTGGGGCTGTGGTCTCCGATGCCGCACTATATCGCCAGGCTGCCGTTCCCGTGGAGCAACTACCCGATGGCGGCCCTGTCCCTGGTGCAGAAACTCAACGCTATCGAGGAGCTGGGGGTGGATGAGGAGGAGCTGGGCCTGCAGGCCACGCGCACGGAAGAGGAGATGGGCCAGATCTACGAGCAGCTGCAGGAGGACGCCAAGAGCGAGCTGGTCTACCCCTCAACGGAGCGGCGGCCATCCTATCCGGAGCAGGGCCTGTCCAGGATGAGCGATGAGGACCTGAAGGGGATGATCAAGGACATCGAGGATTTCTTCCGCAAGAGGAAGCAGTGATGGCGAAGGCAGTCGGGGTTATCTACCATCCCATGATAGGGGCCGCCAGGGACCTGTCGGAGCGGCTCGTGGAGTGCCTGGCCGGGCTGGATGCGAAGGCGTGGGTCTGCTCCTCCTGGGATGAGGAAGGGATGGCGGTCCACCGTCAGGGGACCGACATGGCCATCAGCGTGGGCGGGGATGGGACCATCCTGCGGGTGGCCCGGACGGTAGCCGCCTGGGACATACCCATAGTAGGCGTGAACATGGGACACCTGGGCTTCATGACCGAGTTCTCGGCGGCCGAGGTCATGGCGAAGCTCCCGGCGGTGCTGGCCGGCGATTGCTGGGTGGACCGGCGGGCCATGCTGCAGGTGGACCTGTGCTGCCAGTCCGGAGATGCCGGGGCGAAGGAGACCACCTGTCATGGTCTCAATGACGCCCTGGTGGGCCGGGGGCCCGTGCCACGGATCGTCAACGTGGCCACCACCGTCAACGGCGCCCCGCTGTCGAACTACAGGGCAGATGCGGTGCTGGTTTCCACGGCCACCGGCAGCACGGGGTACTCTCTGGCGGCGGGCGGCCCGATCCTCCACCCTCAGTCGGAAGAGATCGTGCTCAAGCCGGTGTCGGCCCACCTCAGCCTGCCTTACGCCCTCGTCCTGCCGTCCACGGCAGAGGTCAGGATGGTGGTGCACACCCACTACGAGGCTGTGCTGAGCGTGGACGGCCAGGTGAATATCCCGGTCCGGGACGGCGACGCGGTCTCGGCCAGGCGCAGCCCCCACAGCATCCGCTTCCTGAGGACGTCGCCGCCCGAGCTCTTCTACTCCGCCCTGGAGAAGAGACTGAAAGTGAGGGAGTGATCTTGATGGCGTCTGAAGCGGGCCAGGCGAGCCAACCGCTGGCGGTGGAGAAGGCCAGGATAGGGGATGCGCCCCACATACACAAGCTGGCCAACTACTTCGCCCAGAAGGGTGTCATGCTGCCGCGGGCCCTGTCCGAGATATACGAGAACATCAGGGACTTCTTTGTCATCCGGGATGGCGACAGGGTGGTGGCCTGCGCCGCGCTGCACGTGTACTGGTCCGACCTGGCCGAGCTCCGGGGGGTGGCGGTGGCCGAAGACATGCAGAACCAGCGGCTGGGGGCGAAGCTCATCGAGGCCTGCGTCAGCGAGGCCAGGGAGGTGGGCATTCCCGAGGTCTTCTGCCTGACCTACCGGGCCTCGTTCTTCGAGAGACAGGGCTTCCGCCGCGTGGACAAGACCGAGCTGCCGCGCAAGATCTGGTCGGAGTGCTACCGCTGCCCGAAGTTCCCGGACTGCGACGAAGTGGCCATGATCTACCGGGTGGGCTGATCCCGGTAATTGGGCCGCCGCCGGCCGGGACCGTGAGTCCCGGGGCCGGTTCGGAGGAGATCTTTGAGTGCCGGTGAAGAGCGCGTCCTGGACAGCCGTCAACCCTACTGCGGCCGGGCCATCAGCGTGCGGGTGGACTCCGTGGTCAAGCCCGGGGGGGTGAAGACCACCCGCGAGGTGGTGGAGCACGTCGATTGCGTGGTCCTGCTCCCCGTCGACCCGGACGGGAGCATCCTGATGGTGAGGCAGTACCGGCATGCCGCCGGAAAGGTCCTCCTCGAGCTCCCGGCGGGCAGCATCGACCCGGGTGAGACGCCGGAGCAGGCCGCGGCCCGGGAGCTTCGCGAGGAGACAGGCTGCGCGCCGGGCCGGCTGAAGAAGATCGGCGGGTTCTACGCCGCGCCGGGGTACCTCACCGAGTACCTGCACTGCTTCCGGGCGTCGGGCCTCGTCCGAAGCCCGCTGGTGGCGGAAGACACCGATGAGATCGAGGTAGTCCCCGTCAGGCCGTCCGAAATCCAGGGGCTGGTGGCGTCCGGGGGGATATGCGACTCCAAGACGCTGGCCGGGCTGCGAATGGCGGGACTGTAGGGAGACGCCCCGGGGTCTAGCGGGCGCCCGCCCCGGCCCCGTCGGTCTGGCTGCAGAAGCGAATGATCTCGGCGAAATTGGCCAGCTTCACCAGGTTGTTGGTCTCCATGAAGCCGTCATAGGTCAGGTTGATCCACGGCTTGCCATGGATACGGCTGAACTTGTCGGACATGGCGGCCACAATGCCGCCGGGCATGCACCCGTGGGGCATCACCGATATGACCCCGGCGAAGCGGGGGTTCTCCAGCCACTCGATCCCGGCGCCGATGCTGATCACGGCCTCGCTGCCGCACTTGGCGGAGAGGTGCTTGCCGGATATGGCCAGCAGGTCCCGCAGAGGCGGATCCCCTTCTGCAATGAGGTCGGCGAAGCTGAGGGTGATCGATCTCTCGTCGCGCCCCTGCTGCACCTGTCTGAGGTAGGACATGATGATCTTCTTCAGGTTCCTGTCCCGGACGCCGTCCTCCAGGCTGCGGTGGGTGATGTAGTTCAGCCATTCGCCGATGGGGGAGACCACCACCTCCAGGCCCACCTTCTCGCATTCCTTCACCAGGTTGCTGTTGGCGAACTTGTTGGAGCGCAGGTATATCTCGCCGTTGATGCCCACCAGCGGCCGCCGCGGCTTCGCGGGGTCGATCAGCGACTTGAACTTCTGCGTCACGCTCTGCAGGCGGTCCCCCATGGGGCGCCCCTGCCGCACCAGGTCGCACACCCCGGCCATCGATTCCGCGAACAGGGCCTCGGTGGCGCCGGGGACCTTCTCGTAGGGGCGCGTTCGCCACAGCATCTTCTCGAGGTAGTCGACGGCCACGATGCCCTTCCAGGCGAGGCGCTCGAACCCGGGCCCGAGGTGCAGGTCCCGGTAGGCGTTGTTGGAGACGGTGGTCCGTATCTGGAAGTCGAAGCCCAGCTCCCTCAGGAAGCGGGCCTGCTCCACGGCGTACTTGCCGAAGCGGCACGGACCGTAGGCGCTGGCCATGAAACCCTCGACGTCCTTCGGGCCGAAGTCGTACCCATCGTGCTCGTAGTAGAACCGCATGAAGTCGCCCAGGCTGACGCGGTAGGGCAGGCACTCCTTGCCCGAGGTCACCCGGTTGGCGTAGAGCAGGTTGCGCTCGTCCGACTCCGGCAGCAGCACGGCCCTGACCCCGTAGCGCTGCATGGCCGCCGCCAGCACGGAGGCATGGCTGGCCATGTTCGGTATCAGGACTACTTTGTTGGTGCTTATGGTGCTGCGGGAGTAGCGCCGGATGGACTCTATGTCCGTGGGGAAGCTGTATGAGCGGGAGGAAGCGGCATAGTCCGTGATGGTGTCCACGAAGGCCTCGAGGCGGGTCACGATGCCGGCCTCGGCGGCGTGCTCGTCGATCTCCAGCTGGCCCAGGGGCTTGTCCCCCATGATGTCCCGGACGATATTGAGCATGAACGAGTTGGGGCCGCAGCCGAAGTTGGTCAGTATCAGGCCATGGAGCTGCGGGTCTTTGACGGTGATGGCGGCCCCCGCGATGTGCTTCGTCTCGTAGTACCAGTACGGGCGGTCGCAGTACTCCTTGACGTTGATGGTGTCCAGCGGCAGGTAGTCCAGGGGCACGGGGACCACACCCAGTTGTGCCAGCTTCTCGGCGATGCCCATGTTGGCCCCCGAGTCCTGGAACATGTAGGAGCGGGCGAAGATGACCACGCCCAGCTTCCCGCTCTCGCGGATCTGCGCGAGGAGCCGCTGGCCGTTCCGCTGGAGCGCCTCCTGGTACTCCCTCTGGGCCGCCAGTCCGGCGATGGCTGCCGCCTGGCCTTTCTTAGATGAGAAGCCCATCTGCTCG
>CALMBS010000265.1 GCA_937860285.1 uncultured Chloroflexota bacterium | reverse complement strand
GCCGCCATCAGGTCCGGCGCGCTCTCCTGAAGGAAGATAGGAGTACACCGATGTTTGAGGACAAGATCAAAGACAAGACCGCCCGCGTGGCCATCGTGGGGCTGGGGTACGTCGGCCTCCCGCTGGCGGTGGCCTTCGCCGAGGCCGGCCTGCGGGTCACCGGCCTCGACGTCCAGCTCAAGAGGGTCGACCAGGTCAACCAGGGCGTGTCGTACATCGACGACATACCCAACGAGAGACTGAACGCCGTGGTGTCCAAGGGCCTGCTCCGGGCCACCCGGGAGCAGGACCGGCTCCGGGAGGTGGACGCCGTCTGCATCTGCGTCCCCACGCCGCTGTCCAAGACCAGGGATCCCGACCTCTCCTACGTTACCCGCGAGGGCGAGGAGCTGTCCCAGCGGCTGCGGCGCGGCCAGCTGGTCATCCTGGAGAGCACCACCTACCCCGGGACCACCAGGCAGGTGCTGCAGCCCATCCTGGAGAAGTCCGGCCTCAAGGCCGGTGCGGACTTCTATCTGGCCTTCTCGCCGGAGAGGGTGGACCCGGGCAGCCGCAACTTCAACATCAAGAACACCCCCAAGATAGTGGGGGGGATCGACGCCGAGTCGACCGAAATGGCCCGGCTGCTCTACCAGCAGGTAGCGGACAAGGTCATCCCGGTCTCCAGCCCGGATACCGCGGAGATGACCAAGGTCTTCGAGAACGTCTTCCGCAGCGTCAACATCGCCCTGGTCAACGAGCTGGCCCAGCTCTGCCAGAACATGGGGGTCAGCGTCTGGGAGGTCATCGACGCGGCGGCCAGCAAGCCCTTCGGCTACATGCCGTTCTACCCCGGCCCTGGTGTGGGAGGGCACTGCATCCCCCTCGATCCCTACTACCTGGCGGAGAAGGCCCTGGAGTTCGACTTCCACACCCGCTTCATCGAGCTCGCCGCCGAAATCAACGAGAGGATGCCCTACTACGTCATGCTGCGCGTCATGGAGGTGCTGAACACCAGGGGCAAGAGCCTGAAGGACACCCCCATCCTGGTGCTGGGCGTAGCCTACAAGAAGGATGTCGGTGACGCCAGGGAGTCGCCCTCGCTCAAGCTGGTGGAGCTCCTGCTGGCCAAGGGGACCGACCTCCGGTACAACGATCCCCACGTGGCGACCATCACCGTGGCCGGCCACAAGCTGAGCTCCGTGGAGCTCACGGACAAGGCGCTGACGGACGTGGAATGCTGCATCCTGGCCACGGACCACAGCGCCTACGACCTGCACCACATCGTGGGCCGCTCCAAGGTCTTCTTCGACGCCCGCGGGGCGACCAAGCACATGAAGAACGCCAATATCGTACGGCTGGGGGAGTGATCGCATGGAGAAGAACATCGCCGTGGTGGGCACCGGTTACTGGGGCAAGAACCTGGTCCGCAACTTCGCGGAGCTGGGGGCGCTGCACACGGTGTGCGACGTGAGCCCGACGCTGCTGGCGGAGGCGGGCGCCCAGTACCCCGACGCCAGGATGGAGCCGGACTTCCAGAAGGTGCTGGCGGACCCATGGATCAAGGGGGTGGTGGTAGCATCGCCCGCCGCCCTG
This sequence comes from uncultured Chloroflexota bacterium, assembly GCA_937860285.1. Taxonomy (GTDB): domain Bacteria; phylum Chloroflexota; class Dehalococcoidia; order UBA2247; family RBG-13-53-26; genus JAFGCL01. The sequence continues at coordinate 502 of CALMBS010000265.1, read as the reverse complement.
CACCATGACCTGGCCCGCCGGGCCATCCTGGCCGGCAAGGACGTCTTCGTGGAGAAGCCGCTGGCCCTCACCGTCAGCGAGGGACAGGACCTGGTGGACCTGGCCGAGTCCAACGACCGCATACTCATGGTCGGCCATCTGCTGGAGTACCACCCGGCCATAACCAAGCTCAAGGAGCTGGTGGAGTCCGGAGCCCTGGGGCGCATCCAGTACATCTACTCCAACCGGCTGAACCTGGGCAAGTTCCGCAACGAAGAGAACATCCTCTGGAGCTTCGCCCCGCACGACATCTCGGTCATCCTCCTGATGCTGGGGGGCGAGATGCCGGTGGAGGTCTCCGCCCACGCCGGCTACTACCTCCGCCCCGACATCGCCGACGTGACCATGACCAATTTCGTATTCAAGGACGGGGTGAGGGCCCACATCTTCGTGAGCTGGCTGCACCCGTACAAGGAGCAGAAGCTGGTGGTCATCGGCGGCCGCCGCATGGCCGTCTTCGACG
>CALMBS010000264.1 GCA_937860285.1 uncultured Chloroflexota bacterium | reverse complement strand
CCGGCATCAACGGCTCCTCTGGCCCCGGCCACGGAGTTGGCCACCGCCATGCCCAGGTCGTTGTGGCAGTGCAGCTCCAGCGGGATCTCCACCTGCTCGGCGATGAGCCTGACCCGGCGGTAGATGGTGAAGGGCGTCTCGCAGCCCAGCGTATCGCAGTACCGCAGGCGGTCGGCGCCCGCGTCTTTGGCCGCCTCAGCGAAGGTCACCAGGTAGGCCAGGTCGCTCCGGGAGGCGTCCTCCGCGTTCACCCCGACGGTGCTGGCGCCCTGCTGCCGGGCATGGGCCACGGCGGCGGTCATCTCCCTGATCACCGCCTCCCGGTCCAGCCGGCCGCCGAGCTTGTGGGTGATCATCTGGTCGGAGGTGGAGATGGAGACGTTGAGGTCCTTCACCCCGGTGGACAGGGCCTCGGTGACGTCGGGGACCACCGCCCGGCACCAGCCCTCCAGGACCAGGCCGCCGAAGGCGCCGGCCTCCTTGAGCTCCAGGTTGGCCCGGACGTAGTTCTGCTCGTTCTTGACGAAGGGGAAGGCGAACTCCGACTGGCGGATACCCATCTGGCCCAGGTAGAAGTTGACCATGGTCTTCTGCAGCTTGGACAGGTTGATCCGGGAGGCCTGCACGGTGTCCCGGTTGGTGACGTCGATGAAATGGATCTGGGGCATGGCCGTATCATACTCACCGGGGCCGAGGGCTGGCAAGCAGCAGGCCGGCGCCGGGACCACGCAGCGGGTGCAGCCGGCCCCTACCTGCTTTCCCGTACGTGTCCCTCTGTCTGTACGCATACGCCCGGCGGGCATCCGTGCTATAACTATGCAACAGCGACTGCACAGGATGACCGCCGGACTGACGAATACAGGACTGCCCTTCCTCAAGGAAGTGGCCTGGGGCATGCATCTCTGCCAGTTCTACGAGACGGGGCAGGACCTGCTGGATGTCCAGGTGCCCTTCTTCAAGGCCGGGCTCGACAACGATGAGCTCTGCGTCTGGATCACCTCGGGGCCGCTGGGGGAAGGCGAGGCCCGCGAGGCCATGATGAAGGCCGTACCCGGTTTGGACCGCCACCTCCGGGGACGGCAGATGGAGATAGTGCCTGCGAAGGCATGGTACCGGCCGGATGGCTCGTTCACCCCGCAGGGTGCGCGCATGGCCGGCAGCCGGATCAGGGCCGTGGCCAGCCGGCGCTTTCCGGGGCTGAGGGTCTCCGGCGACGCCGGGTTGCTGTGCAGAGGGGGCTGGCAGGATCTGACGCGGCGCGTGGCGGAGGCGGACGGCGTCAGCGGTGAATACAGGGCGCTCACCATCTGCAGCTATCCGCTGGCCCTCGGCGGGGTATGGGAATCGTTGGACCTGATGGCCAGCCACCATCTGGTCCTGATCAAGCGCCGGGGAGAGTGGCAGGCGGTCGAGAACCCGCCGCTGGCCGGGACGAGAACGGCCGTGACGGAGACGGCGGACAGGTACCGCACCCTCTTCGAGGACAGTGAGCGGCGCTACCGCCTGCTGGCGGAAAACACGTCCGACGTCATCTGGGTCACCGACATGGACCTCAAGCCCGTCTACCTGAGCCCGTCCGTGACCCGCCTGCTGGGCTACACCGTTGCCGAAGCCCTGGGGGGCAGCCTGGAAACCATGCTCACCACCGATTCCCGGACGAGGGCCACAGCCGCGTTTCGAGAGGTGATGGCGCAGGAGACGGCCCGGCCGGGCGGGAGTCGGGAGACGAGAGACCTGGAGCTGCAGCTGAGGCGCAAGGACGGCTCCCTCGTCTGGGCGGATGCCACCGTGGGATTCCTGAGGGATTCCAGCGGCCGACCGGTGGAGATCATGGGCGTCCTGCACGATATCTCGCAGCGGAAGCAGGCCGAAGAGCGGCTGCAGGAAAGCCTGGGGATGCTGGAACGAACGGTGGAGAGCGCCGTCCAGGCCATAGCCTCCACCGTCGCCACCAAGGACGTCTACACCGCCGGCCATCAGCGGCGGGTGACCCGGCTGGCCTGCGCCATTGCCCGCGAGATGGGCCTGCCGGCGGAGGCCTGCCACGTCATACGCACCGCCGGGCTGCTTCACGACCTGGGCAAGATATCCCTCCCCACCGACATCCTGACCAAGCCCGGCCAGCTCACCCACCTGGAGATGGCCGTCATCAGGACCCATCCACAGGTGGCCTACGACGTGCTGAAGTGGATCGAGTCCTTCGACCGCATCGCCCTGGTGGTGCTGCAGCACCACGAGAGGATGGACGGGTCCGGATACCCGTCCGGCCTTCACGGCGACCAGATACTGCCGGAAGCCCGCGTCCTGGCGGTGGCCGATGTCATCGAGGCCATGCACTCCTACCGCCCCTACCGACCCGCCCTCGGCCTGGAGAGGGCCCTGGACGAGGTCTCCCGCAACAGCGGCACCCTGTATGATCCTGACGCCGTCAGCGCCTGCCTGAGGGTCTTCCAGCGGGGCAGCTTCCAGTTCGGGGAGTAGCGGGGTCGTTGAGTCCGCGCCCCGCAACCTGTATCATTCCAGGTATGGCCGACAATGACCGCTGCGTGTTCTGCGACATCGTGGCCGGCAGGGCTGATGCGTACAAGGTGTTCGAGGATGAGAAGTCCATGTGCATCCTGGACATCAACCCCTGGACGAAGGGCCACTGCCTGGTCATCTCCAAGAGGCACGTCCCCTGGTGGCACGACCTGGAGGAGGACGAGGTGCTCAGCCTGTTCCGGGTGGCCCGGACGGTGGCCCGCCGCATGATGGCGACGCTGTCGCCCGAGTTCGTGTGCCTGTACGCCCGCGGCCGGCGCATCCCCCACACCCACATCTTCCTCATCCCGACGGTGAAGGACGACGCCCTCGACCGTTTCTTCAACGCCCTGGAGAAGCTCCAGGAGTCCCCACCGGGGCTGATGGCGCTGCGGGACGGGGCCCGCATGGAGGAGGCCCGGCGCCTCCTGGGCGGGGCCATCCCCCCAGTGCCTTGACAGCCGGCCCGCGGCCTTCTAGCATGATCGCGGCATGAAACCGAGAGACAGGATGCGGTCCGGGACCCTCCTGGTCCTGCTCTGCCTGCTGGCGGCGGCCGCCGGCCTGTTGTCCGGGGCCGGGGGCGCCAGCGCGTGGTTCGGGTACCCGGAGCAAAACACCCCCATCTGCACAGCGCCGGGTGACCAGATGTACGCTGGCATCGTCTCGGACGGGTCGGGCGGGGCCGTCATCACCTGGGAGGACGACCGCGGCGGCGCCTACGACATCTACGCCCAGAGGGTCGACGGCAGCGGCGCGGCCCTGTGGACCGGCGACGGCGTGGCCGTCTGCACCGCATCGGGTGCTCAGGCCATACCGCAGATCGTCTCCCATGACTCGGGAGCTACCGTCATCACCTGGTATGACAGCCGCAGCGGCAGCTTCGACATCTATGCCCAGAGGGTGGACTCCGGCGGCGCAGCCCAGTGGACCGCCGACGGCGCGCCCATCTGCGCCGCGCCTGGTGACCAGAAGTACCCGGGGCTCATCTCGCTCGGGGCGGGCGGGGACATCGTCACCTGGCAGGACGGCCGCAGTGACAACTCCGACATCTACGCCCAGAGAGTGGACAGCAGCGGCCTGGTCCAGTGGACCGCCGGCGGCGTGCCGGTCTGCACCGCGTCATCCCCCCAGCTCGAGCCCCAGATCGTCCCGGATGGCTCCGGCGGAGCCATCATCGCCTGGTGCGATCAGCGCAACAGCAGCAGCGGGGGGGCCGATATCTACGCCCAGAGGGTGGACTCCGGCGGTGCGGTCCAGTGGGCCGCCGACGGTGTGCCGGTCTGCGCCTGGACCGGCGATCAGCTCAGCCCCCGGATCGTCGCGGATGGCTCCGGCGGAGCCATTATCACCTGGAGTGACTCCCGCAGCGCCGGGGACTCCAACATCTATGCCCAGAGGCTGGACTCCAGCGGGGCCGCCCAGTGGACCGCCGGCGGCATCGCCGTCTGCGCCGCGGCGGCCGCCCAGCTGGAATCCCAGGTCGCCCCGGACGGGTCCGGCGGGGCCTTCATCGCCTGGTACGACCTGCGCCGCGGCGGCGGCTGGGTGGTCGACATCTACTCCCAGAGGGTGAGCTCTGCCGGCGCGGCCCAGTGGACCGCCGACGGGGTGGCTGTCGGCACCGCATCCTTCTCGTTCTACGAGCCCGGGATCGTCCCCGACGGCTCCGGCGGGGCCATCGTCTCCTGGTCGGTCGACCGCAGCGGCAGCGGCCAGGACATCTATGCCCAGCGGCTGGGCGCGGGCGGCGTGGGCCAGTGGGCCGCCGACGGAGTGGCCGTCTGCACGGCCCCGGCCCTGCAGGAGCGCCCCCGGATGATCTCCGATGGCTCGAGCGGGGCCATAGTGGCCTGGTGCGACACCCGCAGCAGCGGCTACGACATCTACGCCGACCGGGTCGACTCCGGCGGGCGCCTGCCCGACAACCAGCGTCCGGCGGTCACCCTGGCGTCGACCGCCGCCCCGGCGACCAGCGCTTCGCCCATCCCGGTGACGGCCACCTTCGGCGAGGCGGTGACGGGCTTCGCTATCGACGACATGGTGGTGGGCAACGGCGCGGCGGACAACTTCACGGCGGTGAGCGCCACGGTCTACACCTGCAACGTCACCCCGGCCGGCGAGGGCCCGGTGACGGTGGACATCGCCGCCGGCGCCGCCCTGGACGCCGCCGGCAACGGGAATGCGGCGGCGGCCCGGCTCAGCATCACCTACACCCTGCCCCCGCCCGCCATCAGGTACTTCAGCGCCACGTGGGGCAAAGACGGGGACACGGTGCTCATCACCGGCACCAGCTTCGCCGAGGTCACCGGAGTGGCTTTCGGCGAAACGCAAGCCCTCAGCTTCACCGTTGACTCCCCCACCCGGATCACCGCCGTGGCGCCGCACGGCGCCGGCGGCCGGATTACGGTGACCACGCCGCGGGGCACGGCCACCAGCGACGAGGACTACGTGCCGCCGGAAGCCCCGCCCGCGGGGACCAACTGGGCCCTGATCGGGACCATCGCCGGCATAGGGGTGGTGCTTTCCGCGGTGGTGGGGTGGCTGGTGGTGTCCCGCCGCCGTTGACAGCCCGTCCACCGCTGGCCTAGCATGAGGACACCGGCGAGGTCCGCGCAGGGAGGTGTGGAATGCTTCAGAAGCTGGCGTATGTGCTGATAGCGCTCGGCGGCCTGGTCCTGATCGGCTGGGCGGGCAGGGACTTCTTCGTCAGCAGCGAGGTCCCGCTGCTGGTGAGGATAGCCGTGGGAGGCATCGCGGCGGGCTTTCTGCTCCTGCTCGGCATCGTCATCAAGGACAGGCTGGCCAAACGCAAGAAGGAGGACTTCAAGGGGGTGGACAATTGATCGCCGTTACTGCGAATGAGATCGAGGGTCGCAAGATAGTCAGGACCGTGGGGCTGGTGAGAGGCAGCACCATCCGGGCCAAGCACCTCGGCAAGGACATCGTGGCCGCGCTCAGGGGTATGGTGGGCGGCGAGATAACCGAGTACACCAAAATGATGGCCGAGGCCAGGGAGCAGGCCACCCAGCGCATGATGGAAGACGCGGAGCGCCAGGGGGCCAACGCCGTAGTGGGACTGCGGTACTCCACGGCCATGGTTATGCAGAACGCGGCCGAGATCCTGGCCTACGGCACGGGAGTAGTGCTGGAGTAGCCTCGGCCTTTGTCTCCGGCGCGCGCCGAATGCTATAATTGACGCTTCGAGACCGGCGCCTGCATTGGGAGAACTGCACCTGCCATGAAGCTCAGCCGCGAAGAGGTCAGACACCTGGCGCTGCTGGTCCACCTCGGTCTCTCCGACGAGGAGGTGGAGAGGCTGCGCGAGCAGCTCTCCAACATCCTGGAGAACTTCGAGGTCCTGCAGCAGGTGGACACCACGGGCGTGGAGCCCACGGCCCACTGCATCGCGCTGGAGAACGTGCTGCGGGACGACGTGCCGGGGCCCTCGCTCTCCGCCGGGCAGGTCCTGGCCAACGCCCCCGACCGCGAAGAGGACTACCTCAAGGTGCGGGCGGTGCTCGAGCAGCCATGAGCCTCTTTCGACTGACCGCCCACGAGGCCGCCGACCGGCTGCGGCGCCGCGAGACCTCCTCCGTGGAGCTGACCCGCGCCGCCCTGGGGCGCATCGCCAGCGTGGACCCGAAGGTGCGCGCCTTCGTCAGCGTCTGCGAGGAGCAGGCCCTGCGGCAGGCCGAAGCGGCGGACGCCCGCCTGAAGAGCGGCGACGCCGCGCCCCTCACCGGCATCCCGGCCCTGATCAAGGACAACATGTGCACCGCCGGGGTGCGCACCACCTGCAGCTCGAAGATGTTGGAGAGCTTCGTGCCGCCCTACGACGCCACCGTGGTGGAGAAGCTGGCCGGCGCCGGCATGGTGATGCTGGGCAAGGCCAACATGGACGAGTTCGCCATGGGATCGTCGACCGAGCACTCGGCCTTCTTCCCCACCCACAACCCGTGGGACCTGGCCCGCGTCCCCGGCGGCTCCAGCGGAGGCGCCGCGGTGGGGGTGGCCGCCGACGAGTGCTTCTACTCCCTGGGCTCAGACACCGGCGGCAGCATCCGGCAGCCGGCCGGGTTCTGCAGCGTGGTGGGCCTGAAGCCCACCTACGGCCGGGTGTCCCGCTACGGCCTGGTGGCCTTCGCCTCCTCGCTGGACCAGATCGGGCCCTTCACCAAGGACGTCACCGACTGCGCCCTGGTGCTGAACGCCATCTCGGGGCACGATCCCCGGGACTCGACGTCGCTGCCGGTACCGGTGCCGGACTACGCGCAAGCCCTCGTCCCGGGGCTCAAAGGCTTGCGTCTGGGGGTCCCGAAGGAGTACTTCGTGGCCGGCATGCAGGCGGGGGTCCAGGACGTCATGGAGGCGGCCCTGGTCCGGCTGCAGGAGCTGGGCGCCGAGATCGACCGGGACGTTTCCCTGCCGCACACGCCGTACGCCCTCGCCGTGTACTACATCATCGCCCCGTCGGAGGCCTCGGCCAACCTGGCCCGCTACGACGGCGTGAAGTACGGCTTCTCCGCCAAAGAGGCCGAGAGCATGTGGGACGGCCTGGAGAAGACCAAGCAGTACGGGCTCGGCCCGGAGGTGAAGCGGCGCATCATGCTGGGCACGCACGCGCTGTCCTCGGGCTACTATGATGCTTACTACCTCAAGGCGCAGAAGGTGCGCACGCTGATCCGGCGGGAGTTCGACCGGGCCTTCGAGAAGTACGACGCCCTGGTCACGCCCACCTCGCCCGTGGTCCCCTTCAAGATGGGGGAGAGGATGGACGACCCGCTGCAGATGTACCTGAGCGACGTCTGCACCCTGCCCATGAACATCGCCGGCATCCCCGGCATCTCGGTCCCGGCCGGGTTCGTTGACGGGCTCCCGGTGGGGCTGCAGATCGTGGCCCGGCCCCTGGCAGAGGAGACGCTGCTCCGGGTGGCCTATGCCTACGAGCAGGCGACGGACTGGCACAAGAAGAAGCCGCCGCTGTAGCGGCAGACATCGTAGCGGCGGGCGCCGCGAGCAAGCAGCGCGCATGACCACGCTGCGGTCCGCTTGAGGCGGATGCTGAAGGGCCGTCATGACCGCCGGGCGCCGTTCCGGCGCCGGCACGAAATACGGGCCAGGAGGTTGCACAGAACATGATGAATAACCAGGACGTCCGCAAGATCATCGATGCCCTCACCAGCAAGCTGCTGGACTCCATGCTGGGGGACTACACCGAGGAAGCGACCCTGGTGGCCGACGTCGCCGACCTGGTGAAGGACATCATCAACGCGGAGCTGGGCGAGTTCGGCGCCGTGTGGGTCCGGGGTGAGGACAAGGGCCAGATACCCTCGGTCTGGGCCTACGGGGCGGAGTTCTGGCCGGACATCGCCGTGGGGGTGAGGGGGCTGCCCACCGTGGCCATCACGGTCCGGCTGGCCGGGAGGGAGGATGACCTGTCCGAGGTAGTGGCCCACGCCGTGGGAAGCGCGGTGGTGCACTCGGTCCAGTACTCCTACGCCATACCCTTCGTCCTGGACCAGACGCAGAGCGACTCGCGGCAGCACTGGTTCGACAGCGAGATCGACGAGCGGCTCTGGACCGATCACCGGGTCAGCCTGGTGCTCAGCCGGTCCGGCCGCGTCTAGCCATACAGGGAGGTATCATGACCAGACAGGGGAAATGGGACATCGTGGTGGTGGGCGCCGGGATGGGCGGGCTGTGCGCCGCCGCGCTGCTCACGCACTATGGCTACAAGACGCTGGTGGTGGAGAAGCTGCCCTTCATCGGCGGCCGGTGCTCCTCGGTGAAGCACCAGGGCTTCACCCTGCCCACCGGCGCGCTGTACGTGGAGACGCACGGGGGGGTGGACCAGCTCTTCGCGGAGGTAGGCGCGGCCTTCCCGGTGCGGGACTTCCCCATCCAGCTGGGCTTCCGCATGGGCGGTAAGGACTACCCCATGCCGCTCAAGGGCGGCCTGAAGTCCGTCATCTCCAACTTCGCCAGCGAGGCGGAGACGGCCCGGGTCATGGGCGCCATCCGGCGGGCCTTCTCCTGGCAGGAGCC
>CALMBS010000263.1 GCA_937860285.1 uncultured Chloroflexota bacterium | reverse complement strand
CTAGGAGTCTGTCCGAGTAATCGCGCTGGGCGAGCATAGACGATATAATGGGGGTCAACTCTGACCGAGGAGGCTCCCGTGAGCAAGACCTTCCGCCCCTATCAGCCCGACCAGGGGTTCCTGATGCCGGTATCAATGCGCGACTGGTTGCCCGACGACCATCTGGTGTTCTTTCTGTCGGAAGTGGTCGACCAGCTCGATCTGTCGGTGATTATGCGGCGCTACACCCGTGAGGAGCGGGGATACCCTCCCTACCATCCGGTGATGATGGTCAAGGTGCTGCTATATGCCTACTGCGTCGGCATCCCGTCTTCCCGGAAGATCGCCAAGAGGCTGGAGGAGGACGTCGCCTTCCGGATACTGGCAGCCAACAACACCCCTGACTTCCGCACCATCTCGGACTTTCGCCAGGACCATCTCCGGGCTCTGGCCGGCCTGTTTGTGCAGGTGCTGAGGGTATGCCAGGAGGCGGGGCTGGTCAAGCTGGGCCATGTCTCTCTGGATGGGACGAAGGTGAAGGCCAATGCCTCCAAGCACAAGGCCATGAGCTACGGCCGGATGAAGAAGGATGAGGATCGTCTCGAGCGCGAGGTGAAGGAGCTCCTGAAACGGGCCCAGGAAGTCGACGAGGAGGAAGACCGGGAGTATGGCTCCGACAAGAGAGGGGATGAGCTACCCCGGGAACTGGCCTTCAGGGAGAGCCGGTTGAAGAAGATCCGGGAGGCCATGGAAGCCCTGGAGGAGGAAGCCCGCCAGGAGGCGGAGGAGTCCGGCTCGCGCAAACAGAAGGGGCCTGTGGTGCCTGACGACAAAGCGCAGCGCAACTTCACCGATCCCGAGTCGCACATCATGCCGTCCTCCGGAGGCCGGCATTTCATCCAGGCCTACAATGCTCAGGCGGCGGTGGACAGTGCCAATCAGGTGATAGTGGCCGCCGCGGTGACCAATGAACCGTCAGACAACCGACAGGCAGAGCCCATGATGCAGGTGGTCCAAGCTAACACAGGGCAGATGCCCCGACAGATGTCTGCCGATGCCGGGTACTTCTCCAGGGCTGCCGTCGAGAACCTGACCAAACTGGGCATCGACGTCTACATGCCGCCGGGCCAGATGCGCCATGGGTATTTCGAGCCGCCGGCTCCCCGCGGCCGGATACCGCGGGGACTTTCCACAGCTGACCGGATGCGGCGGAAGCTGAGGACGAAGAAAGGCCGGAGGTGCTACGCGCTGAGAAAGGAGTTGCCGGAGCCAGTCTTTGGTCAAATCAAGCAAGGGCGAGGCTTCAGGCAATTCTCGCTGCGCGGACTGGACAAGGTGACGGGCGAATGGCAGCTCATCTGCACCGGACACAACCTGCTCAAGCTGTATAGAGCCCGGCAACGAGGCTCGGCAGGAGTCCAAGAGCCTGCCCTGGGCACGCGGTCCCCAGGGAACCGCGGCACAGACAACCGGGCGTACGGAGGTCCGTTCTGGGCTGCCTGATACGCCATACCGCGCGCCAGCAGGCACGGCGCCGGATTACGGGGACAGACTCCTAGC
>CALMBS010000262.1 GCA_937860285.1 uncultured Chloroflexota bacterium | reverse complement strand
CCCTTGTTGAAGACCGCGGCCATGACCGCCTGCCGCTCCGACCACTTCAGCGCGGCAAAGGTCTTGCCGCCGTGGTTGGCGCTGGCGTAGGCGTTCAGGGCGGTCATCCAGGCTGTCGCATCCGTCTTCCAGGCGGTGGACATGGCGCCGCTGTTGTCCGTCATGTACAGAATGCCGTAGGCCGTATTCTGCTCCAGTGGTTTCGCCGCGGCTATCTCCGTGCTGTACAGGTCGAACAGCCCGGCGACGGCGCCCGTCACCTTGTCCTGCTCGGCAGCCGTCAGCTTGGTGGCGAATATGGTGCCGTCAACGGTGGCAGCATCCGCCGCAGACAGCATGGAGTACTGGGTGGTAACGCCATCTCCCTTCCAGTAGGGCTCCGGAAAGAGAGCCTTGGCCACCGTCTCCTGGTTGGCGGCCCACACCGAGGCGTAGATCTTCTTGGCGGTGCCAAACTTCACACCAGATTCCGCATTGGCTGCCTGGTTTATGGTGGCTACGTCGAAGTCCACGGTCGAGCCCTTCGAGAACTGGAAGAGTTCGATGGTGGGCTTCACCAGTGCGGCCTTGCTCTCACTGCCACAGCCGGCCGACAGCAAGCCGCCGACCACAATGGCGACCACGAGTGTGAACGCTAGCGCTACTCTCATGACTCTACTCATTGACCCTCCTTCCGTACCCTCCTGGCGTTGAATTTACGCCATAATACATGAAACGATGCACCAATGGAAGCCCCCCCATCCATCTTTCCACAAAGGATATGCCAGTTTCGCGCCGGCTGTATGTCAGGCCGTACCTGAATCTGGTGTCAGGGATTGCCTGACACGCCGGGCTAGTATTCCACCAGGGCGTTGTCATAGGCGAAACGGCAGATGTCGGCATTGTTTCTCAGCCCCAGCTTGCGCAGCAGCCTTCCGCGGTAGGTCTCCACTGTCTTCGCCCCCAGTCCCAGCTCCTCGGCTATCTCCACGATGCGCCGTCCCCGGGCTATCATGCACAGGACCTGCAGCTCCCTGTCAGACAGGTTCTCGATCAGGCTGGCGCCCGGTCCGCCGGCCAGCAGGCGCGTCGTCACGGCATCGATACCTTCCTCCGAAAGGAACCGCTTGCGCGCTGCGACACTCCGGACGGCGTTGTGAAGCTCGGCGGTGGAAGTGCCCTTGGTGATGTAGCCCAGCGCCCCGGCCTTCAGCGCCCTGACCGCGTACTGCCTCTCCGGGAACATGGTGAGTATCAGGACCTGGGCCCGGGGATCGATGTCCAGGAGTGACTTGGTGGTCTCCACCCCGTCCATGTTGGGCATCGAGATGTCCAGCCCGCCCACATCCGGGTGTATGGCCCGGTACTGGTCCAGGGTCTCTTTGCCATCCGACGCCTCACCGACAACCCGTATGTCCGGGCTGCGCTCCAGGATCACCTTGATCCCGGTGCGGACCAGGCTGTGATCGTCAGCCAGCAGCACGTTGATCATGGTTCTATCCACCCCTGTCGGCCGCGCCGGGGCCCGGACTCAGCTCTTCCCCCTGATTCTACTATACCCCCTGCTGGCAACTGCTCCGCTTTTTGCCGGGGCCGCCCGGCCCAAAGCCCGGCTGAAAACCCCGCCCCGCGGGTGGCTGGAAACCGCCATCCGCGCGGTTGCTGGCCGCGCTGCCCGGCCCGCCCGCTCCCCGGTTGCCCAGCAGGCGGTTGATGCCGTTGTAGCCAACGATCAGCTCCATCTCCGAATTGGTCTGGGTGCCGCCCACGTACGGCC
>CALMBS010000261.1 GCA_937860285.1 uncultured Chloroflexota bacterium | reverse complement strand
ATCGATGAGATCGGCACCGAGCTGGAGGCGGCGGCGGCGCGCACCATCGCCGAGCGCGGCGTCCAGCTGGTGGGCACGGCCCACGGCAACACCCTGGAGAACCTGGTGCTGAACCCCACGCTCTCCGACCTCGTGGGCGGGGTGCAGTCGGTCACCCTGGGGGACGAAGAGGCCCGGCACCGGGGGACCCAGAAGTCGATCCTGGAGCGGAAGGCGCCGCCCACGTTCGACGTGGTGGTGGAGATCCAGGACTTTCACCGGGTGGCGGTCCATGCCGACGTGGCCGAGGCCGTCGACGTGTTCCTGAGGGGCCAGCCGGTGTCCAGGGAGGTCCGCTGGCTGGATGAGAGCTGGACCCTGCAGAAGAAGGTGGAGAAGGTGGTGCCCCACGCCGCCGACGACACCGGGGCGGCCTCCAGGAAGAAGGAGGCCCGGGACAGCGCGGCGGCGCCCCGCATCTATCTCTTTGGCATCAACCGGCCCAAGCTGGAGCAGGCCGCCAGGGAGAGGCAGTCCGACATCAGGATCGTGTCCACCCTGAGGGAGGCCACGGTCTTCGTCACCTGCAAGGCCTTCTATCGCCGCAAGCCGCAGGCCGTGAGGGATGCCGAGGTGGCGGGGATACCGGTGTACGTGCTGAAGAACAACACCATCGGCGAGATGAGGCAGTTCCTGGAGTCCCTGTCCTCGAACCGGCGCCGGACCGACGATGTCGGGGTGGCACTGAAGGAGGCTGAGCAGGCCATCGCCGAGGTCATGAACGGGAGGGACTCGGTCCAGCTCAGCCCGCGCAGCTCCTACGTGCGCCGGCTGCAGCACCTGATGGCGGAGCGGTCCAACCTGGCCTCCCGGAGCACCGGCAGAGACCCGGCGCGGGGGGTGGAGATATTCCGGGTCATCTGAGGCGGGCTCTTGGCTTTGTTCATCGTTTTTGAGGGCGGAGAGGGCTGCGGGAAGAGCACCCAGGCCAGGGCCCTGCACCGTCATCTCCTCCAGGAAGGCCAGCAGGCCATTCTGACGCGCGAGCCGGGCGGCACCGGCCTGGGCGAGCGCGTGCGGCGCCACCTGAAGCGCCCCGGCGGCATGCCCATCTCACCTCTCGCCGAGCTCTTCCTGATAGAGGCGGCGCGGGCGCAGCTGGTGAACGAGGTCATCTCGCCTGCCCTCCAGGCGGGGCAGGCCGTCATCTGCGACCGCTACACACCGTCGACGCTGGCCTACCAGGGGTACGGCCGGGGGCTGGACCTGGAGACCATCCGGGGGGCCAACGGCACGGCCACCGGAGGCCTGTCACCGGACCTCATCGTGCTGCTGGACATCCCCGTTGAAGCGGGCCTGGGCCGGAAGAAGGGCCGGGCGGGGGACCGTTTCGAGAGCGAAAGCCTGGCCTTTCACCGCCGGGTGCGGCGGGGCTACCTGGAGATGGCCCGGGCCGATCCGGAGAGGTGGCTGATAGTGGATGGCCGCCGGCCGCGGCAGGCGATCCGGGGCACGATCCGGGAGAGGGTCAGCGCTCTTCGGGCCCCGGGGCCGGGTGCATGAAGGCGCACGACCGTGCGCCGGCGCGCGGGCGGGGCCGCAAGGTGGCCGTGGCGCTGAGCGGCGGCGTCGACTCCGCGGTGGCGGCCGCCCTGCTCCGCGAACAGGGGCACGAGGTCATCGGCGTCCACATGGACCTCTGGGAGCACCGCTCCCGGCCGGGTGCTGCTCCCGGCGGCGCCGAGGGCGGGCGGGAGGATGCCCGGGCCGTCTGCCGGACCCTGGACATCCCCTTCCATTCGCTGGATTTCTCCTCCCGGTTCCGGGAGCTGGTGGTGGACTACTTCTGCCGCGAGTACGCCCGGGGGCGCACGCCCAACCCCTGCGTGGCCTGCAATCGCCTGGTCAAGTTCGGCCTCCTGTCTGAGGCTATCAAGGACCTGGGGGCCGAGTGCCTGGCCACGGGGCACTATGCCCGGATCGAGCCGGCCTGCGGCGGCTGGAGGCTGCTGAAGGCGGCCCGGCCTTCGGTCGATCAGTCCTACTTCCTCTACACCCTCAAGGAGAGCGTCCTGCCCCGGCTGCTCTTTCCTCTGGGCGCGTGCAGCAAGGCCCAGGTGCGCCAGATGGCTGCGGAGCGCGGCCTGCCGGTGGCCGAGAAGCCGAAGAGCCAGGACCTGTGCTTCGTACCCGACGGGCATCACGGGGATTTCCTGCAGGGCCGCATCCCCCCCGCTCCCGGGGACGTGGTGGACCTGGAGGGAAAAGTGCTGGGCCGGCACCGGGGCATCGCCTTCTACACCGTGGGGCAGAGGGCCGGCCTGGGCGCAGCCGCCGGCCGGCGCCTCTTCGTGCTGAAGCTGGACCCGGCGAGCAACACCGTGGTGGTGGGCCCGGAGGAGAAGCTCCTGGCCTCGGGGCTGGTGGCCAGGGACCTCACCTTCGTGTGCGTCAAGCCGCAGCGCACCCTGGAGGTGACGGCCAAGATACGGTTCCGGTCGCCCGAGGTGAAGACCCGGTTGAAGATCTACACCGAGGAGGCCGAGGTCCTCTTCGACCAGCCGCAACGGGCGGTCGCTCCGGGCCAGGCGGTCGTCTTCTACCATGGTGACGAGGTGCTGGGCGGTGGTATCATCGAAAGGCCAACGTCATGGTGAAGAGGCCCAGCTTCGAACACGAGGCCGCTCTCCAGGCCCGGGGCTACCGGGTGGTGGCCGGGGTGGATGAGGTGGGGCGGGGGGCCCTGGCGGGGCCGGTGGTGGCGGCCGCGGTGATAATGCCGCCGGGCGCTGACTTCCCCTGGCTGCCGCTGGTGCGGGACAGCAAGCAGCTCTCGCCGGCGCAGAGGGAGCGGGTCTTTGACCAGGTGCAGCGGGACGGCATCCCCTTCGGCCTGGGCTCGGCGCCGCATGACACTATCGACGCCGTGGGCGTCGTCCGGGCCACCCGGATGGCCATGGCCCGGGCGCTGGCGGCGCTGCCCCGGCGGCCGGACTACGTGCTGATCGACGCCCTGTCGCTGCCGGAGGTGGACCTGCCCCAGAAGGGCATCATCCGGGGCGACCAGCTGTCGTTTTCCATCGCCTGCGCCTCAATAGTAGCCAAGGTCAGCCGGGACCGGGAGATGAAGGGGTTGGACGGCGTCTATCCCGGCTACGGGCTGGCGCGGCACAAGGGCTATGGCACCCGGCTGCACCTGGAGTGCCTGGTCAGGCTGGGCCCCTGCGCCATCCACCGCCGGTCATTCGCTCCTGTTGGAGGGCTCTGCCCGGAGTGAACCGCAAGGCCCTGGGCGACATGGGGGAGCGGTGGGCCAGGGAGTACCTGCAGGGGCAGGGTTTTCTCATACTGGAGACCAACTATCGCTGCCGCAAGGGCGAGGTGGACATCGTGGCCCGGGAGGGGGACTGCCTGGTCTTCGTGGAGGTCCGCACCCGGAGCGGCCCGGAGTGCGGCACCCCCGAGGAGTCGGTGACCCCCGCCAAGCAGCGCCGGCTGGTGGCGCTGGCCCTGTCCTACCTCCAGGCCCACCGCGGCCTGCCCGCAGACTGGCGGATCGATGTGGTGGCCGTGGAGGTGGACCGGGACGGACAGGTGGCCCGGACCACCCTGATCCGGAACGCGGTGAGCTGACCAGGGGTCAGGCGGCGCCGGTCAGTCCCGGCCCTGGCCCGGCAGCCACTGCTGACCAGGGGTCAAGTGGCACCGGTCAGCCACTTGCCCCGGCTGAACAGCCTCGGCGCCACCGCCTTCCTGGTCTCTTCGATGAGGAAGAGGGCCGCGCCGGACGCGAAGATCACCAGCCAGTCCCAGCCGCCGAGGGCCACCGTCCCGAAGGCCCGCTGCAGGAACGGGACGTAGACCACCGCCATCTGCAGCGCCACCGCCAGGGCGATGCACATCAGCAGGTAGCGGTTGCGGAGAAGGCCCAGCTGCCACACGGTGTGCTCGTCGGACCGGGCGTTGAAGGCGGCGAACCACTGGAAGGCCACCAGGGCGCAGAAGGCCATGGTCTGGGCCTTGGCCAGGTGCTCGGCATCGTGGACGTGATAGGACCAGGCGAAGATGCCGAAGACGCCCAGGCTCATGAGCAGCGCCAGGAAGCCGATCCGCGTGACCAGGCCCCGGTATATCAGGCCCACCTTCGGGTGCCGCGGCGGCTGCTTGAGCTCGTCCCCCACCTTGGGCTCGAAGCCCAGAGGCAGGGCAACGGCCGTGTCCGTCATCAGGTTGGCCCAGATGATCTGCACCGCCAGGAGCGGGGCCTTGCCGACGAAGATCAGGGCCAGGAGGAGCACGAGGAGCTCCCCGATGTTGGTGCTGATGAGGAAGAAGATCACGTTGCGCAGGCCGGTGAAGATGGACCGCCCTTCATCCACCGCGGCCACGATGGAGGCGAAGTTGTCGTCGGCCAGCACCATGTCCGAGGCTTCCTTGGCCACGTCCGTCCCGGTGATGCCCATCGCCACCCCGATGTTGGCCGTCCGGAGCGCCGGGGCGTCGTTGACGCCGTCTCCGGTCATGGCCACCACGTGCCCCCGCTTCTTCAGGGCGTTGACGATTCGCAGCTTGTGAAGGGGCTCCACCCTGGCGAAGATGGCCACGTCCTCCACCACGCCCTCCAGCTCCTGGTCGCTCATCTGCGACAGCTCCGCGCCCAGGATGGCCCTTCCCGGAGGCAGGCCCAGCTGCCGGGCCACGGACTCGGCGGTGACCTTGTTGTCGCCCGTGATCATGATCACCTTGATGCCGGCTTCCCGGCACTGGGCGATGGCCCTCACGGCCTCCTGGCGGGGCGGATCATCCATGCCGGCCAGCCCCACGAAGACCAGGTTCCCCGCCAGGTCGACGTTGTCCAGCTCGACGGTGTCGGCCGGCAGCTCCACGTAGGCTGTGGCGATCACCCTGATGGCCTCGGCGGCCATGGCATGATTGGCCTCCCTGATGGCCTGGGCATGGGCCTCGGTGAGCGGCACCACCTGGCCGTTGTACAGGTAGTGCCGGGAGAGCGACAGCAGCCGCTCGGTGGCGCCCTTGACGTAGGCCACGCGTTTACCATCGTGGGGGTGCAGGGTGACCATGTAGAGCTTCTCGCTCTGGAAGGGGATCTCATCCACGCGGGGCTGGGCTGCCTGCAGCTTCTCCTTGTCCAGACCGGCTTTGGCGGCCACGGCCACCAGGGCGCCCTCCGTGGGATCGCCCAGCATGCTGACCCCCTTGTCGCCGCCGACCGACACCATGGCGTCGTTGCAGAGGGCCCCGATCTTCAGGTGCAGGGCCAGCCCGGGCACGTGGTCCAGCTCGACCGCCCGTCCGTCCACGCGGAACTCGCCGGCCAGCTGGCCGGACTCCCCGGTCACCTCGATGGACTGTCCGTTGATCACCACCCGCCTCACGGTCATCCGGTTCTCGGTGAGCGTGCCGGTCTTGTCGGTGCAGATGACGGTGGCCGACCCCAGCGACTCCACGGCCATCAGCTTGCGGATGATGGCGTTGCGGCGGGCCATGGTGCGCATGCCCAGAGCCAGCACCACGGTGACCACGGCCGGCAGGCCCTCCGGTATGGCCGAGACCGCCGCCGCCACGGCCACCAGGAATATCTCCAGCGCCTCCAGGCCCTGCACCAACCCCACTACCACCAGGAGGGCGCAGACGGCCAGCAGCGTGATGACCAGGAACCGGCTCAGCCGGTCGATGCTTTTCTGGAGGGGGGTCTTCTCCACCTCCACTTCCTTGATGGCCAGCGCGATCTGGCCCATCTCGGTGGTGGTGCCGGTGGCGGTGACCACGGCCGTGGCCCGCCCGAAGCTGGCGATGGTCCCCATGAACACCATATTCCGTCTCTCGGCCAGGGAAACGTCCTCGCGGATGGGCCCGGTGTGCTTGGTGGCCGCCATGGACTCGCCGGTGAGGACCGACTCGTTCACCTTGAACTCGCTGACCTCCATCAGCAGGGCATCGGCGGGCACCCTGTCCCCGCTCTCGAGGATGATGACGTCCCCGGGCACGATGTCCCGGGCCGGGACCAGTCCGGCCACGCCGTCCCTTCTCACCTTGGCCTGGGGTGCGGCCATCTGCAGCAGGGCCTCCATGGCCGCCTCAGCCCGGGACTCCTGTATGTAGCCGATGACGGCGTTGAGCAACAGGACCACGAGGATGACGGCGGCATCCAGGTACTCGCCCACCGCCAGCGTGACGATCCCGGCGGCCAGCAGCACGTAGATCAGGGGGTTCATGAACTGCTTGAGAAAGGCTACGATGGGCGAGGTCTTCTTCTTCCGCGGCAGCTCATTCGCGCCACAGCGGAGCCTCCGCACCCTGGCCTCCTCGGCGGTCAGGCCGGGGCGCCTGGAGTCCAGGGCCGCCAGGGCTTCGTCGGCGGTGAGCTTGAACCAGGGGCGGGCGCCGGGCTCAGCCATGGGGCTTGTCTCCGTTCTGGGGCCGGGGTGGTGGGGCGGTCTGATGATGGAGGGGCATTTCTGGAAGTGCCGAAGGCCGGGCTCGAACCAGCACGGGGGTTGCCCCCCAACAGTTTTTGAGACTGTCGCGTCTGCCTATTCCGCCACTTCGGCTGGAGCGGAAGAAGGGATTCGAACCCTCGACCTCCTCCTTGGCAAGGAGGCATTCTAACCGCTGAACTACTTCCGCTTGTTTGCCCGTGAGCCACAAGTGCTCGTGGGGTTGTCGCCCCGGTGCTCCAGGTACAGTCTAAAGGCCGACGGACTCTGGCTGCGGGTACCTCTCCCAGCACCTTGCATCCTATTTTACAGGCTTTGTCCAGTGTCTTCAACGTTTCTACGGCTTCGGAAGAGGTCTCTTTTGTCCGGGCCGGATGCTGTCCCGTCCGAAACGAATCGCGCCCGTCCGGGGAACCCGGACGGGCGCGACACAACCTGTCTTGAGAAGCTAGAACTCCTGGTCTTCAAATGGCACCGGGACACCCAGAGGCCCGAACTTGCCCTTCAACTGCCCTGCGCTTTCCTGCCCGAAACGGCCCCAGACGCCCTCGAACGTGCCTTTTGGCGCCTGGTCCAACTGGCTGTCATAAGAGTAGTCCCCCGTCAGGTATCCACCGGCGCGGCAGACCTTCTTGTGGCCGCCCCAGACTCCGTAGAACTTGCCGTCGATGGCCACGCCGCCGGTGCCCGCGCCACCCGCGCCGCTGCCGCCCAGGTCGCTCACATGGGCCTGGCCCTGGTACGACTGGGCGTTCCAGCGGTCCATCTCCTCCTGGAACTCC
>CALMBS010000260.1 GCA_937860285.1 uncultured Chloroflexota bacterium | reverse complement strand
TTCGGGGCGCGGAAGGCGGAGGCCGCCGCCGAGGTCTCTGCGGAGGCCTCTGCGGAGGGCGCGCCGGAGGCCGGTGCGGGCAATGGAGCCGCCGCGGCGGCGCAGGACTTGGGGAAGATCCGGGAGCGGGTCAAGGCCATCGAGACGGAGTCCGCCGCCATCGAGGACCGGCTGCAGGACCGGCTGCTGCGGATCCCCAACATGCCGGACGCCAGCGTCCCCGTCGGCCAGCCGCCGGAGGACAACGTGTTGGCCCGCACCTGGGGAGAGCCCCGCCGCTTCGACTTCCCGCCGAAGGCCCACTGGGACCTGGGCGAGGCCCTGGACATCATCGATTTCGCCCGGGGGACGAAGCTGTCCGGCACCCGGTTCTACCTGCTCAAGGGAGCGGGGGCGCAGCTGCAGCGGGCCCTCATCGCTTTCATGCTGCACTGCCACATCAAGGACCACGGCTACACGGAGGTCTATCCCCCGTACATGGTGAAGCAGGAGTGCCTCATCGGCTCATCCAACCTGCCCAAGTTCGCCGACAACCTCTATCACGACGCCGAAGAGGACTTCTGGTTCGTGCCCACCGCCGAGGTGCCCCTGACCAACCTCCACCGCGACGAGATACTGGAGGCCGCCTCACTGCCGCGGCAGTACGTGGCCTACACCGCCTGCTTTCGCCGCGAGAAGATGGCCGCCGGCAAGGACACCCGCGGCATCAAGCGGGGACACCAGTTCGACAAAGTGGAAATGTACAAGTACACCACTCCGGAGACCTCCTTCGCCGAGCTGGAGAAGATGGTGGCGGACGCTGAGGACGTGCTGAAACGCCTGGGATTCGCCTACCGCGTGCTCCGGCTCTGCACCGGTGACCTCGGCTTCGCCTCCGCCAAGACCTACGACCTCGAGGTGTGGGCCCCGGGGTGCCAGGAGTGGCTGGAGGTTTCGAGCTGCAGCAACTGCACCGATTTCCAGGCGCGAAGGGCCAACCTGAAGTACCGTCCGGAGCCGGGCGCCAAGCCGCAGCTGGTGCACACCTTGAATGGCTCCGGGCTGGCCCTGCCCAGGATCATGATCGCCGTCCTGGAGAACTACCAGCAGGCGGACGGGAGCGTGGTGGTGCCGGAGGCCCTGCTGCCGTTCACCGATGGGCTGCAAGTGATCCAGAAGCCCGCCTAGCCGGGCGCATCACGCCGGCTCCCTGCCCGCCTTCATGATGCGGGCCAGCTCCACGGTCCGCCTGGCCAGGGCCCGGGCCGAAGCCAGGGCCAGCTTGTCCCTCAGCACCCCCAGCCTCTCTTCGGGCGCGAACCGCCCGCTGCCGCCATCGCTGGAGACTCCCACCGCCCCAAACTCGCACCCGCCCTCCCCGGGGCTGGCCACCACCATCCCCCACATGAGATAGGCGGTCACCACGCTGAGCAGGGTGGTCTCCGGCCCGGCATGGCGCATCCAGGAGACCGTCATGGCCGCCCCCACCTTGTTCCGGAGCACACCCCGGTAGCGCCGGCCCAGGACCAGCGCCCGGAACCGATCCATGAAGACGGCGGAGTAGCCGGACAGGCGCCCGGTGTAGGCCGGGGTGGCGATGACCAGGGCATCCGCCTCGATGATCCGGGGGTACATCTCCAGCATGTCGTCCTTGATGCAGCAGAAGGCCCCCTCCTCCTGTTTGGAGGTGCACCAGTTGCAGTGGCGGCAGTCACCTATCCGCTTCTCAATCAGCCGCACCAGCCCGGTGCTCACGTCGCCCAGGCCTTCAGCCTGCTTCAGCGCCTCGGACAGGAAGGCCTCCGTGTTGCCCCCTTTGACCGGGCTGCCGCAGATGCCGAGTATCTTGACGGGCATTCGTCCTCCTGTCAGGGCCTGGCCCGGCAGACCGGGCCCAGGCTGCACTCAATGTACTCCTTCATCATGCGGCGGGTGCTGAACCGGGGGGCCAGGGTCCGGATCGACTCCTTCACCATGGCCATCCACCCATGAGGCACGCCCTGGCGGTCCCGCATGTAGAACAGGGGCACCACGTCCCTCTCCAGAATGCGGTACACCGACTCCGCGTCCATCGCGTCCTCCTCATCGTTGGACGGCGGCTTGACAACGTCGCCGATGGCCCAGCCGTTGGTGCCGTTGCAGGCCTCATCCCACCACCCATCCCGCACGCTCATGTGGATGACGCCGTTGAGCACCGCCTTCATGCCGCTGGTGCCGCAGGCCTCGTTCAGCCTCCGGGGCGTGTTCAACCAGACGTCCACCCCGTGCGCCAGGTAGTGGGCCATGTGCATGTTGTAGTCCTCGAGGAACGCCACACGCCCCATGAAGTCGCGGTCCAGCGACAGGTTGAAGACGCGGCTGACCAGCTCCTTGGAGGCGAAATCCGCCGGGTGGGACTTCCCGGCGAACACGAGCTGCACCGGCCGGAACTGCTCCCGCACCAGCCGTTTCAGGCGCTCTATGTCCCGGAAGAGGAGGGTCGGCCGCTTGTACTCCGCAAACCGGCGCACGAAGCCGATGGTCAGCACCTCCGGGTGCAGCAGGGCGCCGATGCCCACCAGGTGGTGGGGCTCGACGTCCTTGGCGGCCCAGGCCCGCTGGGCCAGCTCATCCACCCCCTCGATCAGCTTGTGCTTGAGGGCCCGCCGCACGTTCCACAGAACGTGGTCGGGGATGTCGGCCACCTTCTCCCAGATTGAAACGTCATCATGCCTCTCCAGCCAGTCCGCCCCCAGGTACTGGTCGAACACCTCGCTCATCTCGGGCGCTACCCAGGTGGGCGTGTGAATGCCATTGGTGATGTGGAAGACCGGGACATCGTCTACTTCCCTGTCCGGCCAGAGGACCTGCCACATCCTCCGGGCCACCTCGCCGTGGATCCGGCTCACGCCGTACCGGTGCTCCGACAGGCGCATGGCCAGCGCCGCCATGGTGAACGGGCCTCCCGGCGAGCCCGGCATCTGGCCCAGGCCCAGGCACTCCCTCCGGTCCACCCGCAGGGAGTCGCAGTAGTCGGCCAGGTAGGTCTCCACCAGATCCATGGGAAAGGCATCCTGTCCGGCCGGGACCGGCGTGTGGGTGGTGAAGATAGTCCTCGACCTTACCTTCCGCGCCGCCTCCGCGAACGACAGCCCGGCGTGCATCTCCTCCCTGACCCGCTCCAGGGTCATGAAGGCAGTGTGCCCTTCGTTGGCATGCCACACGGCCGGCTTGATGCCCAGGGCCCGCAGGACCTGCACGCCGCCCATACCCAGCACGATCTCCTGCTGCAGGCGGCTCTCCAGGTCAGCCACGTAAAGCCGGGCGGAGAGCTGACGGTGCCGGGGCGTGTTCTCGGATACGTTGGTGTCAAGGAGGTAGACATCCACCCGCCCCACCCTCACCCTCCAGACGCTGACATGGACCGCCCGTTTCCCGAGAGGGACACGCACCAGCAGGCGGCTGCCGTCGGCGGCGGCCACCGGCAGGATCGGGGCCTCGTCGAAGTCCAGCTGCCGGTAGCGCTCCTCCTGGGCGCCCTGGCCCGTGATGTGCTGGCGGAAGTAGCCCTGCGGATACATGAACCCCACCCCCACCAGGGGCACCCCCAGCCCGCTGGCCTCCTTGCACGTGTCACCGGCCAGTATCCCCAGCCCGCCGGCGTAGATGGGCAGGGAGTTGTGGATGGCGAACTCCATGGAGAAATAGGCCACCGGGCCATCCAGCATGTCCGGGAAGCTGGTCCCAAACCAGGTCCGGCCGGAGTGCACGCCGGCGTCGAACGCGGCCATCACCCTGTCATAGAGGGCCACGAACTCGGGGTCGGCCGCCAGCTGCTGCAGCCGCTCCGGCGTCACCTCGCGCAGCTCCTTGACCGGGTTGTGGTCCACGCGCCAGCGAACGTAGTCCACGTTGCGGAACAGATCCCGGGCGTCCGGCTGCCAGCTCCACCACAGGTTGTAGGCCAGCTCCTCCAGCCGGCTGATCCGGCCGGGTATCTTCCATTGCAGGCGGTCAGCCATCTCAGCCGCCTCCTCTCTCTCAGCCCTGAGGCCGGGTCCTGCATGACGGCCGTGCGTCGCCTGGCGGGACGCAGCCGGGGCGCCGCCGGAAAGGCCGATGCCCCCTAGAGATAAGGCCCCAAGGCCCGGATGAAGTTCTTGTAGACCTGCTGCATTTCCCAGATGATCCCCGAAGGGCCCAGGTTCCACCACTCCCGCGGAGTGAAGTAGGCCGAGACCTCAGCCTGCGAACCGGAGCGCCCGAACCACTGAATAAGATGCAGGTTGTCCGACTGTGTCAGCCAGAGCGCCAGGTCGATGATGCGGCGGTCCTTGGTGAGCAGGGCCTTGTGGTAGGCCTGCGTCATCAGCTGGAAGACCGCCTGCTGGGCGGGATTGCCCAGGAAGAACTCGATGCCCCCCTCGCCGGCCCAGGTGCTGGGAAAGGCCGGCAGCGGCAGCTCATGGCTCGACCCGCGGAAGCGCGCAATGGCATCGCTGGGGCTGATGGTCTTCACCCCCCGCCGGGTGAGCTCCTCCGGCAGCTTCCGCATGAAATCAAAGATACCCGTGTCCTTGGAGTGGTGCTCACCGAACGTCTCGTAGTCCCAGGCCAGCAGCACGAAGTCCCCCCAGGTCTCCCTCACCCAGTGCGAATACGCGTCAGCCATCAGCGGGTAGCCCCACCAGCCCTTGTTGGAGAAGCGGTAGCCCACGTCATCGCTCAGCTCGTAGTGCCGCGGCAGCAGCATCAGCTCCTTGCCCTGGTGATACAGGTGGGTCGGCTCGCGCCACTCCATGACCCAGGGGCGGCCATCCATCAGGGCCCCCGTGAATCCAACGCTGTTGAGCGCATGGTAAATGGGGTCGGACATCAGCATCTCGGTGGTGTCGGTGACCTCCGGCCTCTTGCCCAGGAGCTCCTCCAGGTTGCCGCGGGACCAGGCCATGCGCTCGGCGAAGGCCGGCAGATCGATCAGGGGCAGGAAGCTGTGGTACGGCTCCACGTTGACCAGCTCCACGTTGGGGTGGGCCGCCAGCTTCCGGAAGAGCGAGTAGAGGGCGGGGTCCCACATGCGGGCCTGGCGCAGCGCCGACAGCGAGAAGCCGATGGAGAAGGCCAGGCCCTGGTCGGCCAGCTGCAGGAACATCTCTGTCGCGGGGTAGTAGCACCAGGTAGCCACCTTGTGGAAGTAGTACTCGTTCATGGCCTCATCGAAGAGGCACCGCTCTATCTGCGCCGCATCGGCGCCGGCCGGTATCGGTTCTGCCGGGAGCTTGAGTCGCCGGGGCTGGTGCAGAACGGTGTAGATGACCAGGTGCTCTGCCATCTAGCTGCCCCTGGCGCCTTTCGGCGCTGCGGGAAGCAGCTCCGGAGGCAGCTTGGACTGCTCGAAGGCTTCCTCCGCCGGCTCCGGCTCTCCCTGCAGCGTGCCCTGCAGCCGGGCCTGGTTCTCCACCTTCGCGATGAGATTCATGACCGCCACGTCCCATACGTAGTACCGCGCCGTCGCCCGGGCGGCCCGGCGCATTCTCATCCCCTCCTCCGGGTAATCCATGACATAGGTGAGATGGCCCACGATCTCCATGGGGTCCGGCGTCTCCAGAACAAAGGCGTTGACGAAGGGGATAGCGTAGTCCTCGCCCGTCGAGCCCGTGAACACGATACCGCCGGCCGCCATGGCCTCCAGCCCCACCAGGCCGAAGGGCTCACGGCCGCTGTTGGCCAGCACGCCGTCCACGGCGTTGTAGACCACCTGGAGAAAGGGGGCGGGCAGCTGGAACTTGATATCGATGATGTCCGCGGGAGCCGCCTGGCGAATGGCGGCCACGTAGGCCTCCAGTGATCCATCCTGGCACCAGGCCTCCCTGACGCTCAGGCCCATCCGGGTCGCGGCATTCATCACCTCCCCGCGGTGGGGCTCCATGCCGCCGCGGGCCAGAAGAGTGGTCTGCCAGCCCCTCTCCTTGAGCCTGGCCACCGACTCCACCGCCTGGTGCCACCGCTTGTCGGGATCCCAGCGGGCCACCTTGCACAGGATGATGTCCGCGCCCAGCGCCCTCCGTACCTCCTGCACCATCGCGGTGTCCGTCTCCCCCAGCAGGCTGCGGGGGATGCCGTTGGGTATGACCAGGGGGTTGACCCCGTACTCCCACATGAGGTGCTTCATGTACCGGCTGACCGTGGTGATGGTGGTAGTGTAGCTCAACCGCCCCCAGTTGATGCGGTGAAACGAGAAGGTGTTGTTGGCGTTCCAGAAGAGCACCGCGTGGTTCCTCAACCCGTGCTGCCACAGGATGTCGCTGACGCGGCACATTACCTCGGTCGTGTGCCATTCCTCTCCCAGGACCACTACCAGCTTGCCCTCGGCCGCCGCCGGCCCCACTACGTAGTCCTTTACGAAGTGCGGGATGGAGTCGTTGTAGTCCCGGAGCTTCTCCTCTTCGCCGTCATAGACGCCGTTGAGGTGGTGCCGGCTGATCCACTGACACCACCGGTGCAGGACCAGCTTGCCGTTCTCCCTCAGCTCTTCCCCCGGGCGCCCGGGGTCGCCGATGAAGAACAGGTGGGTGGTGTAGCCCTTCCGGGCCAGCGTGGCCGCCAGGTTGTCCACCCGCACGCCGAGGCCTCCGGCCGTGGCATACCCATCGGGGCCTTCGAAGCTCAAAAGGACGAAGACCGTGTTCCTGGGCGTGATCCTCTTTCTCATGGTAATTGAAAGGTCCCTCCCGGTAGATGCATTCTAACATGCAGCAATTGGCCGTACAATAGGGCCGGGCAGTAGTCAGCCGGAGGTCTTTGGGTTACACTTACTAGCGATGCTCCCGGGCCCGGGCACGCAACAGGACATGCGTAGCAGATGATGTCTCGTCGTCACACCTACAGACGCACCCGCACCCGGCAGGAGAGGGACGAGGCCATACTGCGCTTCAGGCGAGCCCTGATCGGCGCCATGGCCATCGGATGCGGGGCGCTGGTTCTGGGATTGCTGGGCGGCCTGGCAGGCGCCATGTGGAGCCTGGCCCTCGAGGCCGGCTTCTGGCAGGGGGCCCTGTGGGGAGGGCTGGTGGCCTTCCTCCTGGGCACCGCAATGATCCCACTGAACAATCGGATCGGCACCACCCTGCCGCTGGGATGCATCTCCGTCGGCCTGCTGCTCTTCCTGACCCTGCTGGGAGCCCTCTTCTGGCTGGTCAGACTGGCGGTCGGGCCGCAATAGAAAGGAGGCCAGACGATGGACTACGTGCAGGTTCT
>CALMBS010000259.1 GCA_937860285.1 uncultured Chloroflexota bacterium | reverse complement strand
ACCCGGCATACTGGGGGTGGATCGCCGCGCTGATGGCCGCGATGTCCTTCTGCTGCAGCAGGGTCCAGAGCTCCTGGACCCTGTTCCAGAGATCCTGTTGCTGAGGCGAAAGCGGCTCAGCCGACTCGATGTGCACGGTGCTTGCCCCCTTCCCCCGCAGCGCCCTCACAGGCCGTGCGCGGTCTTGATTCGTTGCAGCAGCGGCCCGATATCCATCGTTCCGCCGCCGTGGGGCGGCAGCCCCAGGGGATCGTCTTCGCCGGCCGGCAGCCCCAGGAGGACCTCGATGGAAGCCTTCACAGAGTGGGCCAGGGCGTCGAGATGGTAGCCGCCTTCCAGGGCAAAGACGACCCGTCCTTGACATAGCTCCTCCGCCAGGCGCTTCAGGACAGCCGCCATCCTGGCATAACCGCCCACGGTGACCTGCATCGAGGAGATGTTGTCGGCCCAGTGCGCGTCATAGCCCGCCGACACCAGGATGATCTGCGGACAGAAGCGGCGGGCCGCCGGAACGATGATCTCCTGGAAGGCCCGCAGGTACTCCCCGTCGCCCGACCAAGGTGGCAGGGGGATGTTCACCGTATGGTCCAGGCCCCCGGCCACCCCCGTCTCCTCGACCCGCCCGGTCCCGGGGTAGAGGGGGTACTGGTGTGTCGAGATGTACATCACCTGGCTGTCCGAGTAGAAGATGTCCTGGGTACCGTTGCCGTGATGCACGTCGAAGTCAACGATGAGGACCCGGTCCAGCCCGTGTTTCTGAACCGCAGTTCGAGCCGCGATGGCCACGTTGTTGAACAGGCAGAAGCCCATGGCGTCAGTCCGCGTGGCGTGATGCCCCGGAGGCCGGACCAGCGCAAAGGCGCTCTCTATATCGCCATTGATCACGGCCTCCGCCGCCCGGGCCACGCCCCCGGCCGCGTACAGCGCAGCCTCGTAGGAGCCGGGCGATGTCACCGTGTCCCCATCCAGCCAGCCACCGCCAGAGGAAGAAGACCGGTCCACCCGCGCGACATGCTGGGCGGAGTGCACCCGGAGCAGGTCCTCCATGGACGCCGGCTCCGGGGCGACGCTGACCAGCCCCCGCCTCAGGTCGCTGGAGCCCAACAGCCCCA
This sequence comes from uncultured Chloroflexota bacterium, assembly GCA_937860285.1. Lineage (GTDB taxonomy): Bacteria > Chloroflexota > Dehalococcoidia > UBA2247 > RBG-13-53-26 > JAFGCL01. The sequence goes on along the minus strand of CALMBS010000259.1, from coordinate 492 downwards.
CGGTGCGCTCCAGCCGCCGGCCATTCTCAACGTGGTCCCCCGTGTCATGCCCCAGGAACACCGGATCGTATACCAGTCCCACGCTCATCCTGTGCCCGTCCCTTCACACCCGCCGCTGTTGCTTTCCACCAGCGATCTGTACGCCTCCATCAGACGCCGGGTCAAGGCTCCGGGGCGTCCCGAGCCGATGTCCCGGCCGGATACCATGGTCAGCGGCATTATCTCTATCATGGAGTTGGTCAGGAAGGCCTCGTCAGCTTCCAGCAGGTCGGCCAGGGCCACGTCCAGCTCCTGGGCCACGACCCCCAGTGACGGAGCCAGCTCCTTCAGCACCACGGCGCGGGTCACCCCCGGCAGAATGCCGCAGTGCTCCGCGGGGGTGAAGAGCCGGCCATCCCTGGCGTAGAAGACGTTGGTGCTGCTGCCCTCAGCCACCAGGTCATCGTCGTTGAGCAGGATGGCATGGGCCACGTTGAAGGCGGCCGCTTCCTG
>CALMBS010000258.1 GCA_937860285.1 uncultured Chloroflexota bacterium | reverse complement strand
GGTCCCTATCCTCACCTTCGGACACCCTGGGGTTGGCTTCCGTGGAATAGCGCGGGACGTCACTGAACGCGAAGAGATGAAGCGCCAGGTGCAAGACGGCCTCCGGAAGCTGGAGAGCACCATCGATCGCACCATTCAGGCCATCTCGCTGATAGTGGAAGCGAGGGACGGCTACACGGCCGGCCACCAGAAACGGACATCCCAGCTATCGTGCGCCATCGCGGAGCGAATGGGGCTTCCCAAGGATCAAGTCCGGGTAGTGCAAATTGCCGCCCTGCTTCATGATATCGGCAAGATTGCGGTGCCATCGGAGATTCTCACGAAGCCCGGCCGTTTGAGCGCAATGGAGATTGAGCTGATCAGGACCCACAGCCGGGTCGGCTACGAGATCCTGAGAACCGTGGATTTTCCCTGGCCTATCGCCGACATCGTTCACCAGCACCATGAGAGGCTCGATGGGTCTGGTTACCCTCTTGGACTGAAGGATGAGGATATCTCCATCGAGGCCAAGATACTGGCCGTGGCCGATGTGGTGGAGGCCATGACGTCCCGCCGGCCATACCGTTTGGCGCGCGGGATCGAAGAGGCACTTGCGGAGATCTCGGTCAACAGCGGCAGACTGTATGACGGCGACGTCGTCTTCGCTTGCCTGGATGTCTTCAATGGAGGAGGTTTCTCATTTGAGAACGCAGCCCTGCTGTCAGAATGGTACCACTCGTAAATAGGCTGGGCGTTGGCCCAGCTCTCGGGAGTAGTACCATTCCCGTCGTCAAATCGGACTTCGATGCACACCATGACGGGGACGTGAGGCACTGGAGGAAACCCGATGAAGGGTAGTTTCTGGTTCTTCTTCACGGTACAGGTAGCAATCCCTGGCAGCGTGCTGCTGTGGTTGTTTGTCAGCGACGTCATCCAAGCCTTGAAAAGCAGGCCCCGCGGCCGCTCGAAGGCAAGGAGCACGACTGCGCCACCGGCCCAGCGTTGGCATTCCTGACAGTGTCTGGATGTGACAGCGGGGGCCGGTTCGGTGACACAGTAGTCATGGGCGTTCCGGTGAACCGAGAGGCTCTACTCACGTGGTTCACTCGTGTGGCAGCAACAGAGAGTAAGGGGGAATCATGATGGACCTGGATGAGCTTCTGCAACTGATGGTAGACAAGGG
>CALMBS010000257.1 GCA_937860285.1 uncultured Chloroflexota bacterium | reverse complement strand
GGGGGGCGTACGCCCCGCTAGAGTCTAGCATACTGGCGGGTCCGAGGCACGGTAAAGGGCCGGCCGCCACCCACAGGTGACGAGGGGCCGCCGGCCGGCGGCCCCGGACCGGCGCCGCACATTGACTTGCCCTGGGACCTGTGCTAGTATCGCCCAAGGTCAGGTCAAGCGTGTCGGCACTGAGCGATCTTAACAGGGAAATAGCCAACTGCCGGCAATGTGAGCTCTCCCGGCAGCGGACCAGGGTCGTCCCCGGCGAGGGGGCGGAGGATGCCGCCATCGCCCTGATCGGGGAGGCGCCGGGGTGGCACGAAGACCAGCAGGGGCGGCCCTTCGTGGGGCCGGCCGGGCAGTTTCTGGAGGAGCTGCTGGCCTCCATCGGACTCAAGAGGTCCCAGGTCTACATCTGCAACGTGCTGAAGTGCCGGCCACCGGGCAACCGGGACCCTCAGCCCGCGGAGATCGCCACCTGCCAGCAATGGCTGGACCGCCAGCTCCAGCTGCTGCACCCCAGGATGATCGTCACGCTGGGCAGATACTCCATGGCCCGGTTCTTCCCCGGTGAGACCATCAGCCGGATGCACGGCAAGGCGCGCCGCGAGGGCGGAATGACCTATTTCGCCATGTACCATCCGGCGGCGGCCCTGCACCAGCAGAAGCTCCGCGACACCATCAAGGCCGACATGCTGAAGATACCGGCGCTGCTGGCTGACGCGCCCGGGGTCCCCGAACCCAGGCCGGCCAACCAGCCGCAGCAGCTCAGCTTGCTCTGAAGGCCGCCCCGGCCCCCCAGAGGCGTCGCCTCCGGCGGCCGGGCAGCAGGGACACGGAGGTGAAGCAACAAGACCATGCCACGTAAGGCGGGATCCGGCGGTGCCGACGGGAACGGCATACTCACCACTGAAGGCTGGCTGCTGCGCGCGGTCTGGCTCCTGTTTGTGGGCATCCTCCTGTTCGTGGTCTGGAACCCCCTGACCACGGCCTTCGGGCTGGGCACCCTGCTGGTGCCGGTCCTGGTCGTGGGCCTGACCATGCTCCACTGGACCCGGAGACTCAGCCTGCTGCTGGAACGATGGAACTTCTGGCTGGGCATGGTGGTCTTCTGCGCAGCCCTTCTGGGCGCGCTGGCCTTCTTTCACCCCTCCGGCCGGTACCTGGGAGAGACCTACATCGGCCAGGCGCCGGACCTGGGCTCCGTGAGCCTGGGCGGGGTGTGCGGGCAGGCCATCATCGGTATCGATGACCTCAGCAGCTCGGGGCACACCGTCCTCGGCGTCCTCCGCGTCGCCGGGCTGGTCGTGCTGGGCACGGCCCTGGTGGCGCCGCGCTGGGTCTGGGGCCGGCTGGGCAGCTGGCTGGCGGGGATCGTGCCCTTCCTGGGAGAAGTGGGGCACAGGACCAGGGAGCTCGCCGGCGGGGTGGCCTCCCGCGTCTCGGAGAACCCGCCCCACCGGAGGGCCATCGGCTGGCTGCAGCGGCGCCGCAGGCCAGCGGTCTCCAGCAGCGTCCCGGCCTCCAGGGAAAAACAGGAGCAGGAGAAGAGTAAGCGCGCACCGCGGCCGGCCCGGGCGCCCCAGGCGGCGGCCGGGGCCGACAGGGTATCCGGCTCAGCTGGCGCAGCCAGCGTCGCCAGAGAGTCTGGCGCCGACGCCCCGGCCGTGGTCCCGGGCCAGTGGCGCACGCCCGAGTTCGCCCTGCTGGAAGAGACGGCCAACGCGGAGCTCTCCCGGGCCGACGTGGACCGCAAGGCCAAGCTGATCGAGGAGGCGCTGGCCAGCTACGGCGTCGACGCCAAGGTCCGGGAGAAGAACGTGGGCCCGGCGGTGACCCAGTTCGAGGTGGAGCCCGGCTGGGACATCAAGTACCGTGAGATCAAGGAGAAGGACCGCAACGGCAACCCCAGGGTGCGGAAGGAGGAGGTGTCCCGGACCCGGGTCAAGGTGGACCGCATCACGGCCCTGCAGAACGACCTGGCCCTGGCCCTGTCCGCCTCCAGCATCAGGATGGAGGCCCCGGTGCCGGGCAAGTCGGTGGTCGGCATTGAGGTGCCCAACACCTCCTCCGGCATGGTCTCCGTCCGCGAGGTGCTGGAGAGCCCCGCCTTCCGGAAGACCGTCGCCAAGTCGCCGCTGGCCATAGCGCTGGGCAAGGGAACGTCCGGCGACATGGCGGTGGCCGACCTGGCCAAGATGCCGCACGTGCTCATCGCCGGGGCCACCGGCAGCGGCAAGACCGTGTGCCTGGATTCCACCATCGTCTCCCTGCTGATGAACAACACCCCCCGCGAGCTGCGGTTCATCATGATCGACCCCAAGCGCGTGGAGCTGATCGCCTTCGACGGCATCCCGCACCTGATGACCCCGGTCATCACCGAGGGGGAGAAGGCCGTGGAGATAATGCGGTGGCTGACCCAGGAGATGGACGGCCGCTACCGCCGGCTGGCCCAGGTGAAGGTGCACAACATCGACACCTACAACCGCAGCGGCAAGGCGCCCAAGCCCATGCCCTTCATCGTCCTCATTGTAGACGAGCTGGCCGACCTGATGATGTCCCAGGCCGACGAGATCGAGCCCCTGCTCTGCCGCCTGGCGCAGATGGGCCGGGCCGTGGGCATCCACTGCGTGGTGGCCACCCAGCGGCCGTCGGTGGACGTCATCACCGGGCTCATCAAGGCCAACTTCCCCACCCGTGTCAGCTTCGCCGTGGCGTCGCTGGTCGACTCCCGCACCATCCTGGACACCCCCGGCGCGGAGAAGCTGCTGGGC